>JAGDAG010000291.1 GCA_017959625.1 Abditibacteriota bacterium
CCGATGTGATTTTGCGGTACGGCCCATCACAGGCCCGGCGCCTTATTTCCCGATAACCGTCAGGACATCCTTCAAAGCCCCGGTATAGGAAGTCACGTCCGTTTCGGGGCCGAAGCGGTTGGGCATATGTATCCAGCTTTCCACCACGTATTCGTCCGGCTCCAGCCCCATGCGTTTCGTGACTCCCAGCATATGCAGCACGCCGGAATACCACTGCAGGGGCAGCTCTATTCCCCGGCCGTCAAGGGGAGGCTTATCCGCAGCCCAGTATATCAGGCTGAACTTCATGCCTTTTTGGCGGCAGTAGTCTGCCAGTTCCCTGACCTCGGTCCAGCTGCCGGGGATATCTCCCGATTCCATACCCGACCAGTCCACGTCTATCCTCATTGCATCCGGCCCCTTTATCCGGAGCCTTTTGCACTCCCTCTGAAGCCCGTCAACGCATTTTTTCAGCCTTTCAAGGCTCATTGCGGGATACGGCTCGATATCCATAAATTCCGCCTCCGGATACCTCTGCCGCATAAGCTTCATGAATTTCGCCGTCTCCCGGAAAGCGTAATCCATACATTTTTCGGGGTCCTTCGGGTCAAAGCCGGAAACAGGCGCCCTGCCCTCCGCAAGGATCTGGTGGGGGATAACGTTCAGGCACGCATATACAGGCTCGTCAAAGGAAAACGCGTCCACCCTTTCAAGGCCGTTTTCTCTGAACAGTTTGTCCTGCTCCATATAAAACTGCCAGGCAGACGTCCCGTTAAGGGGCGGCTTGTCCGCCCCCCAGTCATAGCCTTTGACAACGGGCACCTCAAAATTCAGCCCGAGCCCCCAGTCCTTCAGGCGCGCAAAGAACAGCTTCTGCTCCTCCGGGCCGTGCCAGGCTTCCATGAGCCAGGGCCAGCAGCCTATGGCATCTATCCCCTTCCGGGCTTCCTTCCAGCCGTCGGGGTCGTTTATCATTTCTCTCATGTTCGCCCCGTTGTCCCGCCAGGGCTGGGGAAACATAGTCACCTTCGCGCAAAGGCAGGAGGGCAGCAGCAAGACCGCAAGCGCAAGAAAAACACCCGCCACGTTTCTGCCTCTTATCATTTTTTCTTTACTATGACCCGTTTTTTTCACAGCGCCGCCCCTCCTTGCATTATAATGCAAACTCCTGCCTGAAGCTGCCTATGGAAAACACTATTTTCCGCTCTTCGGCGTCCTTGTTCCATATGGCGTCAAAAACCGACGCTCCCATGCTGTCCGTGGTATGCCTGATCTTATCGGTCACTCCCCCTTCGAGAGCCACGAACACGGGAGAATAGATCATAGGATGGCCGGCCTTGTCTATCAGGCTGAAATAGACCCGGGATATGGTCCGGGCTTCATCATAATAAGACACCTTGCATTCCACCCTGTCCAGAGGAGCGGCAGAGACCTCTACGGGCCAGGCATACTTCACCCCGTCGTAAATAAAGCCCACAGTCCCCCGGGACGACACCCCGGACGTCCTCAGCATGTTGTCCGCCAGAGTATAGCCTATTCCCCCCGCTGCGCCCCATACAAGCTTGTTTTCATCTATGTCCTCGGGCATGGGAAGGGAATAAACGGTATCTGCCCTGTAAACAGTTCCGGAAAGCATAGGGTCAAAAGAGATGGGCTCGCCTTTATACTCCGATACTACAGTGATGCAGTCTGCCACGGGCCTTTCCGTTCTTTCCGACGGCGAATTGAGCAAAAGGCCGTAAACCGATAATGCGGTAGAGCCTCCGCCGTCCAGGTTCATGGCGTTATACGCGCCGGCCTTTACCATCAGCTGCGCCAGTTCATTCAGGGTGGCGCCGCCGGAGTGCTTCTGCCGTCCGTCAACGGACATGATTATCAGGGTCTTGCCGTCGGCCGAGACCCCCACCGCGCTTCTGGGCGCTCTGCCTACAAGGATATCCGGCTTGAAGCCCTCTTTTTCGCCTGTGATATATACTGCGCCCCTGCGCACCAGGACGGGGCCGCCGCCCACTGCGTTCCGGACCCTGCTCCATTCTCCGGAAAGCTCAAGAGTCAGAGCCGCGGTATCGCCTGTTTTCAGCAGCCTGAGCAGCTCCTCCCCCAGCTCCGAACCGGCAGACAATACAAAACACCCCTCCGGTATGGGAGTGTCCACGGACGCCCGTTTGATATCCTCCACCTTCAGGCTTCTTCCGCCGCACAACCGAAGGCTTCCGTCTCCGTCCTCGGGCCTCAGAACAACGTCCACGGCGGCATATTTGCTGCGGGTGGACTTCCCCATATTATGTGAATAAAGGATCCTTTCCCCGGAGTTCCTGCTGCGGTCTATGCCTTTTATATCCAGACGGGTCCCGTCGGCAAGGGTCAGAAAACCTCTCCATTCCGGGACTCCCATAAGGACGCGGTTATCCTCCAGAAAGCCGATCACCGTCCGGTTATACCCCGGCTCGCTGAGAAGCTCTCCGTCCCTTATACAAAGATTCACGGGATCCCTGAAGCCGCCCATATTGAAATAGTCTGCGTTGATGCCCACCACGGCAGTTCCCGTCATACTGCTTACGGCCTGCTTCCCGGAGCTTGTGATCCTTTCGCTGCCCACGGCGGTCCTTACCGAAATGCCCGGCTGAGCCAGATCTGCGCGGATTATATTCACCACCAGCGGGCTCCCTCCGGTCCTGACCTGCTGCTCCAGGGTCACCCCGGGAACAATGGTTTTAATAGGAGCGGCGTAAAGAGCCGCCGCAAGAAAAACGAAAGCCGCAGCCAGAAACTTTTTCACTTTGCATTCTCCTTTCTGATGACAGGCGTCGGTTTTTTGATATACATGGGGACAAGCGCGGCGGCATCGTCCCGTTCGCCCCTTTCCAGCCTGTCGCAGGCAAGGCTGATAACGGAGAGCCCCCGGGGAAAATCGCATACAATGTCTGCAAACAAGGCTCTTTTTCCAAAGGCCGCCGTTATTGCGTCTTTATGGCGCCGGCAGCCCGAGCCCGCAAATATTATGGTCCCCGATGCAAAAAGAGGGTTTTCAAGAACGTTGGAAACGGCGTCTATGGAATACCCGCACAGTTCATTCAGAGCGTGGTCGTAAATACAGTAATATACCTCGTCCGCTCTGGCAAAAACCATAGAGCATACCCGGCAGTCTTCCCCGATACACCCGATATTGCGGGCAATCGCTTTGAGAGTGGGGACCCCCACCAGGGGAATATCCAAAGCGTATGCCATGGCTTTGGCGCAGGACAGCCCTATCCGCAGGCCGGTAAAGGAACCGGGCCCGAGGGACACGGCTACGGCACCAAGCCCGGAGGCGTCCGTTCCGGCGCTCTGAAGCAGGTTTTCTATTTCCGGAACCAGCCTGCGCAACAGGCCCATGTCATGCCTGAAATGATACTCCGCCACCGGCTCTCTGCCTTCGGCGAGACAGACTGCCGATATGCTTGCCGAAGATTCGATCCCTAAAATATACATCTTTTTTGGTATTCCTTTTTCATAGCTTCAAAAAACGGATCATCCAGATGATCCGAAGAAAACGTAAAGCTCCTGCGGGTCTCTCCCGTTGTTTCTATCTTTACGATGATATGGTTTTCCGGAAGCTCGCGGAAACGCTCGCTCCATTCTATCAGGGTTATCGCATCCGGGACCAGATATTCTTCAAGCCCCAGCCCGTCGATCTCTTCCTGGGTCTCCAGGCGGTACAGATCTATATGATACAGCTTTTTTGCGCCTTCGTGTTCGTGGATCAAGGTGAAGGTGGGAGAATGGACGCCGTCCGCTATGCCAAGGGCTTTGGCAAAGCCTTTGGTAAAGGTGGTTTTCCCGGCGCCGAGATCCCCGAAGAACAGTATCAGCTCGCCGGCGGAGATGCAGGAAGCAAAAACTTCTGCCAGAAGAACGGTCTCCTCCGGGCTGTTGGTGGTGATATTCATGATCGCGCGTCCCCGAAATGCTGCCATCCGGCAGGCAAAGGCCGGCGGCAGCCTGTTTTGTCCAGCATATACACTTCCTCTTTTCGGGTGATCTCTCCTATTTTTGTACACAAAACGCCGTTTTCTTTCATCAGGCCGGCGCAGATCCCGGAGTTTTCCGGACGGCAGGTAAACAAAAGCCCGTAATCCTCGCCGCCGCTTACCGCCAGCGCCACCGGGTCCTTTCCCTCGGCGCTGCAGTATTCTTTGAGGGCGTCGCACACGGGTATCGAATCTTCCTTTATACAGGCTCCCGCCCCCGACGCAAGACAGAGGGCGGCAAGGTCTTTGGAGATCCCGTCGGAAACGTCCATCATTGCCCCTGCAAGATCTTTCAGCAGAAAGGAGCACATAACGGGTTCCGGCATAAGATGCCTGCGGACAAGCAGAGGATAAGCGGCTTCCGCCCTTTCCCTGCCCATGGCAAGCAGGGCCTCAAGCCCCGCCGCCGAGGCTCCGGGAGTCCCGCACAGCATAACTGCGTCTCCGGGCCTTGCCCCGGAACGGTAAACGGGCCGGCCGGCCTTGCCTACGACGGTAAGATTTATGACGATCTTTTCGCTTTTTACCGTGTCTCCCCCGCATATCAGGGTGTCGTTTTTGTCAAGGCAGGAGCAAAGCCCTCTGTAAAACCCGTCGCAGTATTCCGTGTCCGGATACGGCATACCCAGGGAAACGAAAGCATAAAGAGGCTTCCCCGCCATCCCCGCTATATCGCTTATATTGACGGCAGCCGATTTCCACCCCAGCTCAAAGGGTGAGATCATGGCCTTGGCAAAATGAGTGTCCTCGCAAAGCATATCGCAGGTAATGACGTACTGCTCTTTTCCCGGCCCGGGTATCACTGCGCAGTCGTCGCCTATTCCGAAAATACCGTCCCTGCTGCCCTTCAGGGCATATTTTTCCGCAATAAAATCTATAAACGCTTCTTCTTTTGACTTCATGTTCATCTGTCCCAGGAATACATAGCCAGCACATTTTCCACAGGTGTATTATCCTGTATCATATGAGTCGGCGCAAGAGCATATCCGTTTTTATAGACAGAAACTGTCCGACGGCACGCTTCCTTTATTCCGGCGGGATCCGAATCGGCAAGAAAAGCGGTACTGATACTGCCGTGAAAAGCAAGCCTCGAGCCGAATTTATCCGCCAGATATCCGGGATCCATATACGCTGCCTCGGGCTGAAGAGTATCCACGATGTCCACGCCCATATCTATAAAAGCCTCAAATGCCCAAGAGGACGATCCGCAGCAGTGCATCATTACGCTGACTCCGGAGCTTTTGGCAGCATCGATGAATCTCTGATGCCTGGGGCGGATATGCTTTTCAAACAGATCCGCGCTGATAAGAGGAGAATTCTGTGTTCCAAGATCTTCGCCCATCCACAAACAGTCAAGAGCGCCGTCTGCGGCAGCAAGAGCGCGTTTTACAGTTTCAAGACCGATCTCGAGCCTTCTGTCGATATAGGTCAGCACGGCTCTGTCGCCGGTGGCAAGTCCGACAAGAGTGTCTTCCATGCCCATTATCATTCCCGTAGCGTTGATTATATCCGGCATATAGGTATACAGGGTATAATGATCCCCGCAAGAGGACAGCCTGCGGGCAAATCCGCCGTAATCAAAATCAGACGGATCAGGCATGGGCCAGTTAAGAGCGGTATCCATATCGATACCCTTCAGAGGGAAATCGCAATAGTCCATATAACCCCCGAAAGCATTTTCGATCCAGCGGCATCTGATGCCGTAACAGGGATCCACCCATCTGTTTTCGGCTTCGGGATGAAGCCTTTTTCCCGTATAAAGGAGCGGAACTGACCTGAAATCGACTCCCAGTCTGTCAAGCAGTCCTTCGTCGTCGTCGGGACGGATGCCGAAATACTCCTTTAATCTGCGGTCTATGCCCGGATTTGCAAGATAGTTTCTCGGAACTCTGTCTGCATTTTGGTATGAGAAGGTTTTTTTTACCCGTTCTTTACTGTTCATGATACAAAAAAAGCAGCCCTGCGGCTGCATTGATGTTTTCTGTTATTCTGCGCTCAGCGTTTCCCGGATCTCTGCGGCGCAATCGGATATAGCCTGCACAAGCTGTCCTTCCACGGCGGTCTTTGCCGCCTTTACCGCATTGCATACGGCTTTGGCATTGCTCCTGCCGTGCCCTATGATGCAGACCCCGTTTATCCCCAGAAGCGGAGCCCCGCCGTATTCGGTGTAATCAAGCTTCTTTTTGACGTACCTGAGGACGGGCGTCATCATGACCAGAGGGATGCTGCAAAGGATGTTTTTCTTGACGGCATCCCGCAGGATGCTTTTAAAAAAACTTCCCATGCCTTCTGCGACCTTAAGAGTGATATTCCCCGAAAAGCCGTCTGCGACTATAACGTCGGCATAGTTTTCACAGATCTGCCTTCCCTCAATATTGCCGATAAAATTAAGAGAAGTCTTTTTCAAAAACTGATGCGCTTCCTTGGTGACTTCGTTGCCCTTGCTTTCTTCTTCTCCGATGGAAAGCAGGGCTACCCTGGGGCTCTTGAGCTTCAGCACCTTTTGGGCATACAGGCTGCCCATAAAAGCAAATTCCACCAGATTGCGGGAACTGCAGTCGGCTACGGCTCCCAGATCCAGCATGATGGAAGGGCCGTTGATGCCGGGGAACAAAGACGAGATCGCTGGCCTGTGTATCCCGGGGATACGGCCTATCTTTAGAGTTGCCACGGACATAGTCGCGGCAGTGTTCCCCACGCCTATCATAGCGTCGGCTTCCCCGCTTTTCACCAGCTCCGCGCACCGCACAAGGGATGCGTCCTTTTTGGTGCGTATAGCATCAACGTGATCGCCCATCCCTATGATCTCATTGGCATTGAATATGGAAATATGAGAAGAACCGGCATATCGTACGGGAATACATCCTCTGACGGCAGCCTCCTGCCCCACAAGAATAACATCCACGTCATACAGCTCCGAAGCCCTGCAAACTCCGCGGACGATCTCTTTTGGCGCAAAATCGCCGCCCATCGCATCTACCGCAATCCTCATTAACAGCTTTTCCTATTCCTCTTCCGTTGCCTTTGTCTTTATCTTGATGACCTGTCTGCCGTCATAGTAACCGCAGCTGGGGCATGCGGTATGGGGCATACAGGCAGCATGACAGCGTGGACACTCTGTGACAGTGACCCTGGAAAGCTTATAGTGTGTTCTTCTTAATCTGGTTCTCTGATTGGAATGTCTGCGTTTTGGAAGTGGCATTTTATTCTCCTGTTATCTGAAAGTAATTATTCTGTTTTATCTTCTATAAGCTCGGAAAGCTTAGCAAAAGCCGGATTCAGATGCTCTGTTTTGTCACAGGAACATTCGGTTTTGTTAAGATCGGCTCCGCAAACGGGACACAGCCCTTTGCAATCCTTTCTGCATACTCCCCACGCCGGCGCCTGGACCAGTATGCACTGGCGGAGCAGTTCGGTAAGGTCAAAGATATTGTCACGGAAAATCGGGTTTTCCGCATCGTCAAGATACAATTCCGAATCCGACGGGACGCCGTTTAAAGGGAGTATTTCGTCTATTTCATCATTTATTGCAAGCCTGTAATTCTCAAGGCAACGGGAACAAACCGCAGAAAGCTCTGTTTCAAAGCGGCCTCTCACACAAATGGCGGACCCGGTATTTGAAAAGGTCAGGGTCCCGCTCACCGGGGTGTCGCTTTCCAGCTCTTCCGAAAGCCTGCCCAGGGGTTCTTCCTGCAGAGTATATGTATATCGCTTACCCGCATAAAGAGCGATCTCATTCAGGTCAAGCTTCATATAAATCCTCCCGTCCGAATATAGACATCTATATATTATACTATAAATACCGGAAAAAAGCAAGCGCCGGCTAATACAGCAGTATGTTGTCTATAAGCCGGACGTTCTCGTATCTGACAGCGGCAAGGAGAACGCTCCCCGCTGCATTTTCGGCCGGCATCAGGGTCTCGGGATCTCTCACGGTGACGTAATCCACCGCCACAGGCCGGGACTTCATGATCTCCTCCAGGGCGGTTTTTTCTATCTCTTCCACGGCCCTGCAGCCGTTTTCCACAGCCCTGCGGGCGGCAAACATAGCCCTTGAGATACACAGGGCCCTTTCCCTTTCGCCAAAAGTCATATACGCGTTACGGCTGCTTTTTGCCAGCCCGTCGGGATCTCTCACTATGGGACAGCGCACTATATCAAGAGGCAGGTTGAGTTCTTTTGTCATTTTCCTGATCACGCACACCTGCTGAAAATCCTTCTGGCCGAAGAAAGCCTTGCCGCAGCGCGTTATGTTGAACAGCTTCAGGCACACGGTGGTCACGCCTCTGAAATGGATCGGGCGGATCTCCCCTTCGAGTATATCGGTGAGCCCTTTGACTTCCACCCACGTCGAAAAGCCGCGGGGATACATATCTGCCGCCGACGGAGCGAACAGGATATCCGCTCCCTCCTTTTCGCACAGGGCGGCATCCTTATCCGGGACCCTGGGGTATTTGTCGTAATCCTCTCCTTCGCCGAACTGGTGAGGGTTGACGAAATCGCTCACTATGACAAAATCACACATCTCTCTTGCTTTTCTTACAAGGGAAAGATGGCCTTCGTGAAGAGCCCCCATGGTAGGGACCAGGCCTATGGTCCCCTTCGCATGGCTGCAAATCAGGCTGACCTCAGAGGGTCTGTTTATTATCTGCATCTTTTTCCTCCGGAAAAACGCCTTGTTTCACTTCTCTGTTGTACTCTTCCGCTGCGCCGAGGATGATCTTTCTCAGATCTGCATACTTTTTCACAAAGGGAGGCACCTTTTCATAAACGCCCAGCATATCGTGGACCACCAGCACCTGGCCGTCGCAGGAGGGGCCCGAGCCTATGCCTATAGTGGGGATAGAAAGCATCCGGGTTATTTCGCCTGCAAGCCCGGGCTCCACCTTTTCAAGCACCACGGCAAAGGCGCCGGCCTTTTCCACCGCCAGGGCGTCCTTCCTGAGCTGCTCCGCGGACTCCTCCGATACGCCCTGAGTGACGTATCCCTGGATGTTCACGGACTGGGGCCGCAGGCCTATATGGGCGCAAACGGGGATGCCCGCCTCTACAATAGCGCCGATCACCGGCGCCGCACCGGCTCCGCCTTCCAGCTTCACGCCGTTGGCTCCGCCCTCGGCAACAAACCTGCCGGCGTTTTTGACGGCTTCATATACTCCGAGATTAGCCGAAAGAAAAGGCATATCCCCCAGCACAAAGCCGTTTTTGACCCCCCTTGAAACAGCGGCGGTATGTCTTATCATATCATCCATGGTAACGGGGCAGGTGGTGTCGAAGCCCAGCACCACGTTCCCCAGGCTGTCTCCCACAAGTATGATATCGATCCCCGCTTCGTCAAGCAGCGAGCCCCACATATAATCGTAGCCGGTGAGCATGGATATCCTTTCTCCCGACCGTTTCATTTCGGCAAATCTTCTGACAGTATTTTTTTTCATTGTTTTACCATCCTTCAATAATTGCGTTTCTTCAAAAAGAGCTTCACCTCTTCCAGTCCCGGAGAAGCGGCAGACCCTCCGAACCCAGCGCATTTCAGGGCGCTGACCGCAGAAGCAAAAACAAGGGAAGCCCTCAGGGAACAGCCGGAAGCCAGCGCCGCCGCAAAGCCTCCGTGAAAAACGTCTCCCGCAGCGGCGGTGTCCCGGACCGCCACCCCGAATGCAGGAACGTGTTCCAAATCGTTTCCGCGCATATAATAACAGCCCTCGCTGCCGCAGGTGACGACGGGGACCGAGCCCGGGTTGAAAGAAGCCATCCTCCGCAGGGCAGCCTCTATGCTGCCGTCACAGGAAAGAGAAAGAGCGTAATCCCGCGAAACTATGGGATAATCGGTGTATTTCAGTATCTCCGTGTTATCCGGGTTAAGCTTGAAATCTCCCACTACGGGGACGCCCAGTTCCCGGGCCATACCGGCAGCCTCGAGAGACGCAGATATGAAATGACTGTCAACCAAAAACACGTCCGCCGAACCGATGAGCGTTCTGTCGGCTTTGATCTCCTCCGGCCCGACGGTATCCCGCCGGCAGTATATAAAACGCTCTCCGCTGTCCCCGGCCACCGTTATGAATGAAAAATAGCTGTCTTTTCCGGGCAATACAGCAACGCGCTCCGTCCCGATCCCTTCTTCTTCGAGAAGCTTCAGGATGCGCAGTCCGGTCTCGTCGTCTCCGACAGCGGTAATTATAGATACTTCGGCTCCCAGCCGCCCTGCCGCAAGCAGGGCGTTGGCAGTCAGCCCGCCGAGCCTTTCCGTATATTCCGTTATGGAAGAGGAATTGTTTTTGTCCATCGGACCGGTCCGGGCTATCCGGTCAAGACAGGCTATCCCCAGCCCCGCGACTTTCATATCAGCCGCCTGTTTTCATTTTTTCCGCCTGATCGAAGGCGATGAGCCTGTCGATGACGTCGTCCAGATCGCCGTCCATGAACTGAGGCAGGTTATAGGAGGTATATTCTATCCTGTGATCGGTGATCCTGTTCTGGGGATAGTTGTAGGTACGGCTCTTTTCGCTTCTGTCGCCGCTCCCGATCATGGTACGCCTTTTGGCGTCTATCTCTTCTCTTTGGGCGTTGAGCTCCAGTTCGTACAGCTTTGCCCGCAAAACGGAGATCGCCCGCTCCCTGTTCTGGAGCTGGCTCCGTTCATCCTGGCAGGTGACCACGATACCCGTAGGCTTATGGGTAAGCCTGATGGCAGTCTCGTTTTTCTGGACGTTCTGTCCGCCGGCGCCGGCAGAGCGGTAGGTATCTATCTCCACGTCCTCCATATTGAGCTCGACGTCCACCTCGTCGGCCTCGGGCATCACCGAAACGGTTGCCGCCGAAGTGTGTATCCGGCCGCCGGACTCTGTGGCGGGGACTCTCTGGACCCTGTGGACGCCTCCTTCAAATTTGAGCCTTGAGTAGGCGCCTTTGCCTTTTATGTTGAGGGTTATGTTCTTATAGCCCCCTACGCCGATATCTTCTGCCGAAACCAGCTCCGCCTTCCATCGTTTTCTTTCGGAATAGCGGGTATACATCCTCAAAAGATCTCCGGCAAAGATAGCAGCCTCGTCTCCGCCTGTCCCCGCTCTGATCTCCACGATGACGTTTTTGTCGTCATTGGGATCCCTGGGGACCAGCATCAGTTTCATTTGTTCTTCCAGAGAAGGTATCTTTGCCTTAAGCTCCCGAAGTTCATCCTGGCAAAGCTGCTTCATATCATCGTCAAGCTTTTCCGAAAGCATCTCTTCGGTGGCTTTTATTTCTTCGGTTATTTTTTTATATTCTCTGTATTTTACAACTATATCTTCCAGCTCGGCATGCTGTTTGGCTATCTGCTGATACTTTTTTGGCTCGGAAAAAACCGACGGGTCAGCCATCTGCTTTTCAAGCTCCAGGAAACGCTGTTCCACCTCATTCAGCTTTGCAAACATAATGAACCTCCGCTAAATAATCAAAAAAAAGCGGCTGACGCCGCATTTTTCCGAAAAAACTACTTTTTATTCATTCCGTACTTGGAAAGGAATTTTTCTACTCTTCCTTCAGTATCAACGATCTTCTGCTTTCCCGTAAAGAACGGATGACACTGCGAGCAGATTTCCACCTTGATCTCCCCTGTGCCTATAGTGGAGCGGGTCTCAAAAGTGTTTCCGCAGGCGCAGGTGACTGTTGTCTTTTCGTATTTGGGATGAATCTTACTTTTCATCGGGCACCTTCAGTTATTTGATTATTTTTACTCACGCAAATTATATTATAACACTTTCAGACAGGTATTGCAAGCCTCCGCGCGGAAGCATCTGCTATAAGCTGCCGCTTTCGCGCTGTTTGATCAGTTTTTTTGTATATTCCACCAGTCCGCCGTCGTTTATAAGCTCAATGGCAAAATCGGGAAAAGCCTTGGCCCCGAAGGTCTCGCCGCTCCTCAGGTCGGTGATAAGCCCCCGGGCCAGGTCGATCTCCACCTCGTCCCCGTCCCTTATGGCCCTGACGGCGTCGGAGCATTCCAGGATGGGCAGGCCTATGTTCAGGGAATTCCTGTAAAAGATACGGGCAAAGCTGTTGGCTATAACGCAGCTGATCCCCGAGGCCTTGATGGCGATGGGAGCGTGCTCCCGGGAGCTGCCGCAGCCGAAGTTGTCTTCGGCGACTATCACGTCGCCGGGGCTGACCCTGGAGGTAAAGCCCTTGTCTATATCCTCCATGCAGTGGGCGGCAAGCTCTTCCGGATCGGTAGTATTCAGATATCTTGCCGGGATAATAACGTCGGTATCTACGTCCGAGCCGTAGCGATGCACCTTTCCTTGTATCATTACTTCAACTCCTCCGGGCTCCCTATGCGCCCGAGAACGGCGGAGGCCGCCGCTATCGCGGGACTTGCCAGATACACCTCCGACTCCGTATGGCCCATACGGCCCACAAAATTGCGGTTGGTGGTGGAAATGGCCTTTTCACCTTTTGCCAGAACGCCCATATGCCCTCCCAGGCAGGGCCCGCAGGTAGGGGTGCTCACCACGCAGCCCGCCTCTATGAACGCTTCCATAAGCCCTTCCTTTATCATCTGAAGGACCACCTGCTGGGTGGAGGGCAGGATGATGCACCGGACGTCCTTATGGACGCGCCTTCCCGCCAGAACGGCGGCGGCGGCCCGCATATCCTCTATGCGGCCGTTGGTGCAGGAGCCTATGACCGCCTGCTGTATCGCTACCTGCGAGGCCTCGCTCACGGGCCTGGCGTTTTCGGGAAGATGGGGGAACGACACCTGGGGCTCCAGCCCGGAGCAGTCTATCTCTATGACCCTGGAATAAACGGCGTCCGGGTCGCTCTCGTAAAGGGTATAGCCCCTTCTGACCCTGCCCTTGATATATTCCATGGTCTTCCCGTCCGGGGGAACTATACCGTTTTTGGCCCCCGCTTCGATAGCCATATTGCACATGGTGAAGCGGCCGGCCATATCCAAAGCCTCTATGGCTTCGCCGGTAAACTCCATGGAGCTGTAAAGAGCCCCGTCCACCCCTATTTTGCCTATGGTGTAAAGTATCAGGTCCTTGCCGGAAACGTATGGGGGCAGGGAGCCGTAATAGACGAACTTTATCTGCTCCGGCACCTTGAACCAGGTCTCGCCCACGGCCATGGCGCAGCCGAGATCGGTGGAGCCCACTCCCGTGGAAAAGGCTCCCAGGGCCCCGTAGGTACAGGTATGGCTGTCCGCGCCTATGACCGCGTCGCCGGGGCCCACGAGCCCCTGATCCGGGATAAGGGCGTGTTCTATGCCCGCCCTGCCGGTCTCGAAAAAGTAGGGCAGATCGTGCTGCCGGGCGAACCGGCGGCACCGGGCCACCAGCTCCGCAGACTTGATATCCTTGTTGGGGGTGCAGTGGTCCGGCACTATGGCGACTCTTTCCCGATCGAAAACGCCGGAGGCGCCAAGCTTTTCAAACTTGTCGATGGCTATGGGAGCGGTGATATCGTTCCCCATGACCAGGTCAAGCCTGGCCTTTATGATCTCTCCGGGCTCCACTTTTTCCCTGCCGGCGTGGGCGGCAAGTATCTTTTCGGTAATGGTCATGGACATGGCCTAATCCTCCAGAAGGTTATTGCGCCTGCTTCTCGTATGGAAATAAGCCAGCTTGTTGATGGCCTTCAGATACGCCCTGGCGCTGGCGGTAACTATATCCAGGTCGGAAGCATTGCCGGTATATACAGTGCCGTCGGAGCAGCCCAGCTTCACCGTCACTCCCGCAAAGGAATCCGTTCCGCCGGTGATGGATTTGACTGTATAATCCTTCAGCTCGTATTCCTCGCTGACCAGAGAGTCTATGGTCTTGAATACGGCGTCGATGGCGCCTATGCCTATGCCGCTTTTCAGAAGCTCGCTGTTTTCGGTGACCAGCTTCACCGTGGCGGTGGGATAACCGTTGGTGCAGGTGCTCAGGCTCAGGTGTTCCAGCTCGTATTTGGCCACGAAGGAACTGGCGCCCATGCTTGCGATTACCTCCAGGTCCTCATCGTAAACGATCTTCTTCTTGTCGGCTATTTCCTTGAATTTCACGAAGGCCATAGCCAGCTCGTCGTCGGAGAGCTCGTAGCCCATTTCCTGAAGCTTGCTCTTCAGGGCGTGCTTGCCGGAATGCTTGCCCAGCACCAGTTTGTTCTCGGGGAGCCCGATGCTTTCCGCATCCATGATCTCGTAGGTGCGCTTGTCCGCCAGGACTCCGTGCTGGTGGATGCCGGCTTCGTGAGCGAAGGCGTTGCGGCCCACGATAGCCTTGTTGACCTGGACCCCCAGGCCGGTTATCGCTGTGAGCAGGCGGCTGGAATTGTATATCTCCCGGGTATTGATGCCCGTTTCGTAATCCCCCAGTATGGCGCGCTTGGTTTTGAGGATCATAACTATCTCCTCCAGCGAAGCGTTGCCGGCCCTTTCGCCTATACCGTTGACGGTGCATTCCATCTGGCGGGCGCCGGCTTTTATGGCGGCGATGGAGTTGGCTACCCCCAGCCCCAGATCGTTATGGCAGTGCACCGAGAAAATGGCCTTGGAGGAATTGGGGACGGACTCTATGACCTCTTTGATAAAGCTGTAGAACTCAAAGGGCTCGGCATAGCCTACCGTGTCGGGCAGATTGACCACCACCGCGCCGGCGTCGATGACCGCCTCCACTACGCTCTTCAGGTAACCGAGATCGGAACGGGAAGCATCCTCGGCGGAAAACTCCACCCAGTCGCAATAGCTCTTTGCCCGCTTGACGCCGGCAACGGCCATATCGTAAACTTCTTCCCGGGTCTTCTTCAGTTTTTTCTCCAGATGGAGGTCGCTGGTAGCTATAAAGGTATGTATAGCGGGCTGCTTTGCATCCCGGACAGCCTCCCAGGCCCTGTCTATGTCCGCAAAGTTCACGCGGCACAGACCGCAGACCCGCGACTTGGTGATCTCGCCGCTGATGGCCTTGACAGACTCAAAATCGCCATCGGAAGAAATGGGAAAGCCTGCTTCTATGATATCAACGCCCAGTTTCTCTAGCTGCTTGGCCATCCTTATTTTTTCTTCAATATTCATACTGAAGCCGGGTGACTGTTCGCCGTCACGAAGCGTCGTATCAAAAATATAGATACGGTCAGACATGGTGTAACCTCCTTGAAAAATACGTTACGGAGCCGTAAAAGGCTCAAAACCTATTATATCACATTTGATCGCTCTTATGCAATATCGCCGTAAGGCGCGGTGCGGGCATAAAAAAGCGCCCGCCGAAGCGGGCGCGCGGGTCCCCCGGCCTATTTGATCCAGACAGAAACGTTGCTCCATGCGGCAAGGGGCACCGAGACCACGCCGTCTTTTATAACGGCGGTGTTTTTCTCTTCCGGCCTTTCAATGGCGTCCACCGTTGCGGCAGACGAAAAAGCTCCCAGGCCGCCGACCTTCAAAGAGGCAACGGAATCTTTTCCGCAAATATCGTAAAAACGTACTATTATGCCTTCGCCGCATTCCGCTTTCTTGATGGCGGAAACGTTGGCTTCCTCCGTAAGAAGCTCGCCGAAGCTTTTTTCCAAAGGAAGCTCGCCGGTCTGAACGGGAACGCTGGTCACGCTCATGGGATTATTGAAATCCTCGCCCAGGCGGACGGCGCACACAGGGCAGAAACCGCCTCTGCGGAACACTACCGAGTATTCTATCTCATGATCTCCGAGATCCGGAGTGGGATCCGGGTTGTAGCTGGAACGGAGCAGCGTGAGCGCTATGGTATCATCCACACAGGAATGCCCGTATTTGCTTCTGTTCAGAAGCGTGATACCGTATTTTTCGCCGTCATCGCTTTCTCCCGTCAGATCGAACCATTTCAGAGCCGGGACCTCCTGGAAATCCTGCTCCTTGGTCTGATAGCCGAAGGGAGTCTCATAAACCGGCGTCCCCCCCGCAAAACCGGTGGCAAAGTATGCTCTCAGGGTAGGGATGCCCTTTCCGGGATCTCCCACCTCCATCCAGCGCGTACGCACCTTGAAATCTATTTTTCTGGAATCCTTCGCAAGGCTCGTTTCAAGGGAGATAAAGGAACTGTTATACTCAAAATCCACCCGGACGGAGGCCAGATTCGGCCCGTTCTGAACTATGGAAAACGTTCCTTTTTCCAGAAGCTCCCTCGAAGTGATATGGGAAAGCGACCAGGCGGACATACCGTTGCCCTGCTCGGTCTGCATCTCCAGTTCGCCTATGCCGTTTACGTCGCTGCAGTATTCAAACCCCGTTTCCTTGTCGATACAGCTGACCACCGCGCCGGTGGTCTTTGAGACGCGGGCCCTGATATATTTGTTTTCCATAACGATCTCGGGAGCGACGGAGGGGCTGAAGCCGGCCAGATCCTGCCGGAACAGATCGCTCAGCTTTACGGCGTCTTCCGTTTCCAGAGGTTCGGGGCAGTCGTCCACAGCAAAGACCTTATAGCCCAAAGCGGGGATATCCCGCGCCTCGAACACCAGAGCGTAATAGTCATGCTGGAAATAGTTCCCGCTGTCGATGACCTGAGCCTTTTGGCGGTTGCCCTCCGCGTCTATGACGCAGATCTTTCCCGGATCCATTTTTTTGTTCCAGACCTTCGCCATCACCACCTCGCTGCGCTTCCAGGGCTTGGGGTTATACACCATGATGGGCTCGGCCGCTTCGCCGTTGAGGCTCAGCATGGTGGCTCCGAAGGAATCATAATTCAGCGTATTGGTGACCACGGATGCGCCGACCCGGACCCTGCTGTTTATGACGCCCGTATCGCCGGAGCCTCCTCCGAGAGAATCCCCTATCCTGTCGGAAACGAACCGTTTGGCTATAGAGGAAGTATCTATACGTTCCGCAAGGCGTCTCAGGACCCTGTTTTTGACAGAGCTCGTAGCGGTAAGCACGTCCTGGAACGAACCGTTGGCATAACTGCAGGTAGCCTTGACTCCGGACCCGGGGAATATATCATGGAAATGATTGAACAGGGTCTTCTGCCAGGCGTCTTCAAAGATATCGAAGGGGTATTCCATACCCGCTGCGGCTCCGCCGATAAGGGCCATGGTCTCGGCGCAGGGGAGCTCAAGCTCACTCTTTCTGTTTGCGAATTTGATGGAAGCCTGAGTTGTGTAGCAGCCCTCGAATATATAATTGATATCCCCTTCCACTACGGGCAGATCCAGGCTGTCCATCTGCGCCTCTATGGCGGAATAAAACTCATCGGTGGTACTGAATTTCACCTTGGGAAAAACGGGGTAGGTCATAAGCTCCAGGCCCTGCCGTATGTGGCCCCTGGTGGGGCCTCCGCCGTGATCGCCCCAGCCGTACATATACATAAAGTCTTTGGCGCCGGTCTCCTTCACAAAGCCGCAGAAGCAATCCCAGGAAGCATGATTGATAGGGCCGTTATAGCCCCACACGGGATCGGTCTCTCTGAAGCCCAGAAGCTCGCTGCCGTCCTTGGCCCTCCATCTGAAAAGCCGCGGCCCTTTATGGGGCCTCATCCTGTAGTATCTGGAAACGCCTCCCTTCGACATGATGGAAGGCATCTGGGCGCAATGCCCGAAGGTATCCGGCGACCAGTCGATCTTTACGTCCTCCGGCGCCATGCCCAGATTTTCGGCAAGCCACTTCTTGGTATAAAGCATATGCCGTATAAGCGATTCTCCGGAAGCGCAGTTCTTTTCGCCCTCCACCCAGGTGGATGCGGTCACTTCCCACTGCCCCTTTTCGATCTTCTGCTTTATATCCTCCCAAAGCTCGGGAAAATACGTTTTTACAGCCTTGTAAAGAGACACCTGGGACTGGGAGAACTTTGTCTCGGGAAACTCGTCAAGTATCCTGTTCACGGTATAGAAGGTATCATGGGCGCAGTTTGCCGTTTCCGGCCAGGACCACATCCAGTTCATGTCGATATGGGCATGCCCCACGCAGTGGATGGTGTATTCCTTGGCCTTTCTGCCTATGGGAGCAAGGGCCTCTTCGACACGCTTTACGGTATCGTCTGCGTTTGACAGATCTCCCGCTTCCACTATACTCACCGCTTCACTGATAAAAGGCGCCCATTCGGCAGCCTTGCCGAGAGCATCGGCGAACTGTGTGGCAAAATCGATCTCGGTATCGATCCTGCGGAGTTTTGCCTCAAGAGCCTCTCTGATGCTCCCCTCTGCTTTGCCAAGCTTGTACTTTTCTAACTCGCAAGCCATTTTTTATTCTCCTGAAAATTATTTATTATTCAAAATCGCTGTTTAAGACGTTTGAGATGCTTCCGAAAGCGCTGTATCCCAGACGCGCCTCGTGTTCCCTGATGTTTTTGCGCCTGAAATGCCCCGGCGTCTGCTTCGTGAACCGAAAGAATACCTTTGTAAAATAACTCTGGTCGGAAAAGCCGACTTCATTTGCGATCTCCGAAAGAGAAAGACCGGTATAGATCAGAAGCTCCTTTGCCCTTTCGACCCTGAATTTTGACATCATCCCGGTAAACGACAGCCCGAAGGTCTGCTTTATGACTCTCGAAAAATGAGCCGGGCTCAAACGGGCAATTGCCGCCACCTGTTTTCTGGGAAGGTTTTCACTCAGATGCGAACGCATATACCTGATAGCCTCGGAAAGAAGCACGCTGCTGGGGAACTGCCGGTTTTTATTGATGGCGTCGATACATACGTCCAGCCTTTTGACCACCCATTCGCACAGATCGGCTTCGTCGTCAAGACCGGCCAAAACCGTAAAGGACGAATAGCTGCTGCCCATGATCACGTCTCCGTCGGCTCCCGCCTCCACCGCAGTCCGGGACATGGAAACCACCAGCTCCAGCAAAAAGCTTTTCAAAAGCTCTGTCCTGTCGCCGGAAAGGTAATATATCACGGAAAGCACGTTATTGAGTATCCCTACGGCGGCAGCGCGGTCTCCCGCTTTTATACAGGAAACGAGAGTCGGTTCCTGGACAAGATAAATATCCCTGAGGGCTTTGTAGCTGAAACCGTCCATATCCCTTATGGCTTTTGCCTTGCACGCCTCCAGATCGGCATGCTTTTTGTTTTTCCGAAGAACGTACGGATTGGTCAGGTTCGCGTTTACCACCATATCCAGAAGATACGACATGGCTTTTGTCATGTCCAGGGAACTGATGACCGCCGGATCTGCTTCCACGTCATACTCGGCTATTATGCCTCCCAGTATCCTGTCGTTGAACATCAGCGGGACCGCAAATACAAGCACGTTGGGCAGCCCTTTGGATGCGCTGCTGTAACAATCTCCCCACCGCACTGCTTCGGTTATAGCCGACTTGCGGTCGCCGGCAAGAGACGATCCGTAGGGGCTTTCGTTCAAAACGTCGTTTCCCTCGTGATCCGAAAGCACCGTCCTCACCTTCCACTTTTCAAAAAAGGCCCGGGAAAGCTGTTCGTAGGCAAAATAATAATCCTTCAGCTCCACGCACCTGAATTGCTCGGCGTCTATATTCATCACTCTCTTCCTTGCCCGGTAAATATTCAATAACAGTATATCATATTTGCCGGTTTTTTAAAACAAGGCGAAAAAACAATTAGTTATTTGCCTTCCCCAACGCTTTTTTCCGCAACGCGCCGGCGCCTCATGCGCGCGGGATCATAAAAAACGGGCAGCCCGAAACGGACTGCCCGGATATTCCCTGCAGGATCACCCTTTGATGCCTGTAAGAGTGATACCCTCGATAAAATGCTTCTGGGCAAAGAAGAATATGATAAGCACCGGCAGGATCACCAGCACGGACGCCGCCATAAGCATACCGTATTCGATACCGGCCTCGCCCATAAACAGCTGAAGCCCGTATGCCAAAGTCATTTTTTCGGGTGAATTGATATAGATCAGAGCCCCCATGAAGTTGTTCCAGGATCCCATGAAGGTCATGATGGCGAGAGCGGCAAGAGCCGGCTTCACCAAAGGCATAAGGATAAGAACAAAGGTCCTGAAGTAACCGGCGCCGTCAAGACGGGCGGCCTCCTCCAGATCCCTGGGGATGCTCATGAAGAACTGGCGCATCAGAAACACAGCGAAAGCAGATCCGAAGAAGGAAGGGACCCACAACGGATTCAGGGTGTCCACCCATCCCAGATATTTGAATATCATAAAGACGGGGATCATGGTCACCGCGCCGGGAAGCATCATGGTAGCCAGCAGCAGGCCGAAAACGATATCCCTGCCGGGCCATCTGAGACGCGCAAAGGAGTATGCCACAAGAGAACAGGAAAACAGAGTTCCCAGTATAGAGAGAAGCGTGACGTAAACCGTATTCAGGAGATAAACCAAACCCTTTTTCGTGCTTTTCGGAAGAAAATCCAGAGCGTCGGGATAGTTTTCCCACTTGAGACCGGGCTTTGTGACCTTTGTGAGCTCGGCAGTTTCGGTAATATATTCCCTGCCGCCGGACTCTGCCACCTTTACGGTGCCGTCTTCAAAGCTTTCCAGTTCATAAACCGTTTCGCCGGTCTCGTTGATGGTCCAGACGGGACACTTTTTCCCGTTGAATTCCTGGGATATCTGGCGCTTGGGTATCCATTCGGGAGGGAATTTCATTATCTGATCGCTTTCCTTGAAGGACGTTCCCAAAAGCCATACGAAAGGAGCCAGGAATATCACCGAACCGGTCACCAGGATCACCGTGGCGCCGGACAGGCTCATAAACCTGCGGCGGGCGCTTCTTTTCTTGAACATATTTTCTGCCTGGCTGTAACCCGCGATATATACGGAAAACACCCCGGCAAACATGAGAAAAGCGGCTATGAAGAACCTGCAGGAGCGTATGCCGCCCGCTGCATTGGGATCGGCGCTGTTGCCCAGGTTGATAACAAAGGGCAGAAGACAGGCTGCCGACATAAGGAACAGGCTGGTGGCAAGGCTTGCCTTTTTCCTGCCGGCCACAACAGCGCCCGCAGCCCCCACGACAGCAAGGACAAGGGCGCACCAGTCCGCGGCGGAGGCGCTTCTGAAAACAAGCCGTCCGAGTATGAGGACAACAGCCAGATACACCACAAAGACTCCGGCTTCCTTCCAGAAACGGCCTTCCTTATACGCTTCCTGAACGATGGTAATGAAGTAGGTAACGGCAGCGTAAGCCAAAGCAGTGCCGATTATCCAGAAAACAGGCAATAATGCATTGAGTGTACTTGTCATTATCTTTCACCGCCTTCGTAATATACCCATTTATTGGCAAGCTTGAGCTGGATTATGGTCAGTATGAATACTATAAGGAACAGTATCCAGGCGACTGCCGAAGCATAACCCATGCGGAACTCGCCGAAGGCCCTGTTGAACAAATAGAGGACCGGCACCAGGGTCGCCTCCACAGGGCCGCCGCTGGTCATGATATACTGAGCTTCAAAGCTCTGGAGAACGCCTATGATACCCATGATCAGGTTAAAGAAGATATAGGGCGTTATCATGGGCACCGTGACCTTCCAGAATTTCACCCAGCTGTTGGCTCCGTCGATCTCCGCAGCCTCGTAAAGGGCTCTGTTGATGCCCTGCAGGCCGGCAAGCCAGAGGATCATACCGCCTCCGGCGCCCCACAGACCCATCAGGATAAGGGCGGGCTTTGCGGTTTTTTCCGCCGCCAGCCAGGCGGGAGGATCTATGTTGAACCATTCGGAAAGAGAAGCCTTCCAGGCCACGTTGATAAGACCGTATTCCGGATTAAGTATCCAGGTCCAGAGGATAGCCGTAGCAACGATGGGCATGATAGAAGGCAGATAGTAGATGGTCCTGTACCAGGTCATCCCCTTCAGGTCCATATTGAGGAGAAGGGCTATACAAAGGCTGGTAGCCATCCCCAGAGGAAGTCCGAAGATCGCCAGATAGAAGGCGTTGTATATGGACTTGCTCATATAATACCATTCTTCCGCTCCGAATATATCCTTATAGTTCATTATGCCTACCCATCTGGCAGGATGCAGAACGTCGTAGTTGCAGAAGCTGAACACAAAGCTCATTATGATGGGCACAAGGGTGAACACCAGAAAACCGAACATCCAGGGCGAAGCGCACAAAACCGCCGCTCCGAATTCCTGCTTTGCGATACGGGAAAGATGCTGCCTGCGGACGTTTATAAAGCAGATGACCGCAAGTATCAGACATACGGCGATACCTATTGCTATAGGTATGTTCCAGTTGAGCAAAGGATAGTCGTTCTGATGGAAGAATTTATCCAGCGCCCCCTGCACGTTGCGGTCGGCCTCTTTGACCGCCTCCGCGGGAGTGGCCATACCGTACACTGCCTGCTGAAAAGCCCTGTCATGCTCGTTCCAGAGCCTCTGGCTGATCATAGTGGTAGGCCGGTAGTACGAAAAGTCCAGCGCTTCCATACCAAGGAGCATGGGATCGCGGAATTTCTTTTCTATGTTGGCGGTGTATTTGGCCACCATAGCCTCGTTGACCTTGCGGTTGCACTGGAACCAGGGCACGAAAGGCCTGTTTCTTTCCAGGTTGTATTTCTTCTGTTCCCGCATGGTCAGGTCCACGCCTTCCATGCTGGTCATCCACTTCATGAATTCCCAGGCCATATCCCTGTGCTTGCTGCCCCTGGGCATCACGTAGGCAAAGCCTCCGGTCCAGGTGACCCAGGTCTGGGTCTCGTTCTTGAAGTCGCCGGTGTGGTTGTAGCGGTCGTCGGGAATCGGCGGCAGACACGCCCCCAGTTCCATCTCGGGGTGCCATCTGGCAATGTTGCCCACCAGCCCCACGCAGTCGATACGCATGGCTATCTTGCCGGTCATAAAGGGGTCGAATTCCATGCCGGTAAAGCCGGACACGAAGGAATTCAGTTTTTCTATGCCGTCGTAGCGGTTGTAGAAATCCACCATCCATTCCAGGGCCTTCAGGCTCTTGGGATTGTCTATGGTGCATTCCTTAAGGTCCTCGCTCATGAACTTGCCGCCCATCATCCAGCTGTAGAGATAGAACCAGGCGTTGCCGTAGTTGGGGATGAAACCTATGGAATCATAGCCGGTTTTGTTGCGCTTTGTAAGCTTGTCGGAATATTCCTGAAGCTCGCTCCAGGTCCTGGGAGGCCTTTCGGGATCCAGGCCGGCTTCCCTGAACATCTTTTTGTTGTAAAACATGAGCCTGGAGTCGATATCCGTGGGAACGCCGAAGGCCTTTCCGTTGTATTTCACCTCATCCCATGCAGCGGGATAAAACTCTTCCGGGCGGACGCCGCCGGGAGTGTTTCTGTCTCTTTCGATAAGATCGTCAATAGGCTGAAGCGTATCTCTCGAAGCCCAGTCCGCTATGGTAAAACGATCCTGATATACCACGTCGGGGGGCGCATTGCCCACGATAGCGGTAAGAAGCTTCTGGGGATTCATGCCCCCGGCGCCCATGGAAAGCATTTCCACGGTGACGCCCGGGTGCCGTTCCTCAAAAACCTTGACGGCAGCCTCCCAGCCCTTCGATCTGTCCACTACCAGCGGGCCCCATACACGGAGCTTGTAGGTCTCGGCCTTTTCGGCCCTGACCCCCACAGGCAGAAGCGCCGACAAAAGGATCAAACACAATAGCGCTTTTAATTTCATAAGCGGCCTCCAGTACCTTTTGGTCTGTAATACAGACAACTTAACGCGCAGTTAACGCACTATTTTAATTATATTTAATTTAAGTTATTTTTGTCAAGGAAAAAGCCCTCAGCGGTCCTTGGCGGCGGCAGACTTTTTGCGCCGCAGCATACCGGTCACCGTATTGATGATCTCGTCGATCTCCCCCACTCCGAGACGTCTCATGATACGGCGATAGGCTACGAAGCACACAAACATCCCCGCAAGCACGGTGATGCCGCTGGTTATATTGCCTTCTATGCGCAGGAAGGGCCTTTTTTTCACGTAGGAAGGCAGTGTGTCGCAGAGCGTTTTCCGGGCCAGCATCTGCTGCTTCCCGCCGACCTTGCCGGCGATATATTTGTTAAGGCATTCCATGACGTCCGCCGGCAGGGAGGACACGTCCTCCGACAGATCCAGAAAGCGTTCCGCGTCGGATCTCAGGGCGAGGCTCATGCTGCCTTTGACAGCCTTGCCGGCGTCGGACCTGCCCTGCAGGATCTCCTGCAGCAGGCGCTCGGTGCTGATTATGTCGGAGGGCTGATACAGCCCGTCGGGCGAGGATACTGCCCGGGCCGAAGCCTTTTTGCCTATTATCAGCGCCGCCAGGGCGGATTCCGCAGGCCGGAACTCCTTCAGGGAATCCGAAAAAGCGGTATCGGCGTAACGCCTGTTTTCATACACGTCTCCCTTGTCAAAGCCGTCCCGTTCCATAAGGGAATTGATAGAGTCGCATATGCCCCTGTCCACCCGTTTTTTTGCGGCTTCGTAAAGGGTATATTTGCGGGCCTCGAGACGGACGTCGTCGGAAAGGTAGGCCCTCAGCTCTCTGTATCTCAGTTCTTTGGTGCGGCTCAAAAACACGGCAAGCTTCTCGGGCCGGCGGATATCGCCGTCCACAAGCTTCCAGGTCCCCAGAAGGGCGTATCCCGCATACCGGATACCGACGCACAGCACCGCAAGCACGCAGGTCGCCGCCAGGATGCGCTTCACAGTATACAGTATCTTCCCGCCGTCGATGCCCCCCGTTTTTTTTCTGAGCCACAGCGTCAGTATCGTAAAGTGGATTATTATCCCAGTGGTGGTGGCAAGGGCAAGGCCCCCGCAGCCCAGCAGCTTTATGAATATAAAATTGAGGGGGATGAAGATTATGGTGGTCACGGTGCCGATGATCACAGGGCTCAGAGTATCCTGTATGGCAAAAAAGCCCCTGGAAACTATGGCCTGGCCGGACCAGGCAAATATGCCTATGGAATACAACATCAGACAGAATGCGGTGATGGGCACGTCGGCAGCGGTGAAGGAACGCCACATATAAACGGTGCGGACTATGGGATCGGCCATGATCATCATGAACACGGTCATGGGTATGTTTTCTATAAGGATGGTGGAAAGGCCTCTGCCTATACCGCTGCGCAGGTTGTCCCATTCCTTTTTGGCGGCGTAGGCGGAAAGCGCCGGCAGGATGGCTGTCCCGGCAGCCTGGGCAAAAATGCCTATGGGGACCTGCATGAGCCTGTTGGCGTAGTTGAGGGCCGCAGGAGCGACGTCGCTTACCCAGCTGGCGAACCACTTGTTGATTATCACGTCTATCTGGGGCAGGCTCAGCCCGAATATCACGGGGATCGCCAGAATGGCCACCCTGACTACGCCGGGATGATTGAGCCGGAGGGAAAAGTGATACTCGAAGCCCTCCTTCTTAAGGGAGATGAAGGTGTAAACTATATTGCCGGCAAAAGCCCCCAGGAGCGTACCCGCCGCCAGGCCTTTTACTCCCACGAAATGCCCCAAAAGCAGAGCGCCGGCAATGATGCCCAGGTTATAAATAATGGGACACATGCTTCTGGCGTCAAAGTTCTGCCTGGCTTCGAGAGTGCCCATCATAAGCCCGCCCATGAAGAAAAACAGCTGGCACGGCAGCACTATACGGGTAAGGGAGACGGTGAGGCCCACCAGCTCGGGATGCTTGGCCGAAAACCCGGGGACGGCAAGGATGGTGACCAGAGGCCGGGCGTATATCCAGGCAAAAAGGATTATCACCGTCAGCAAGATGCCCATAAAGCTGCCGATTATACTGAATATCTGCCAGGCTTCCTTTTCCCTGCCGTTATGCAGATACTCGGTAAAAACGGGGATAAAAGCGGAAGACAGGGCGCCGCTGGATAAAAAGAAATAGAGCAGATCCGGCAGGTTAAAGGCGGCGGTATAAGCGCTGACCGCTCCGCTCTGTCCGAACTGGGAAGCGATAATCACTTCGCGGACAAGCCCCAGGATCCTGCTCAGAAGGATCGCTATAAGCATCAGGCTGGAAGCCCTGATAAAATTTTTGTGATCTGCCATCTTTCCTATAGGTTACAAAACGGTGTTTTTGCTGGTATAATAAATGTGGAAGTTATTATACCAGTATTTATTATACCACAAATCGGTTCAGGGTGCTATGATATGGCCAGTCTTTTCAAGAGGTACCATTCAACAGAAGAATACTACGATATAGAGCGGAGGATACGGGCCCCGTGGTGGGGCAGGCCCTTCTCCTCTGCAGTCAACGGCATCCTGAAAACGGCGGGCAGCCCTCAGATCAGGGTCCCGGCGGGAAAGCTGGCGATAGACATGCACGTCCATACCCTTTGTTCGTACTGCAGTTTCACACGGCCCGGGGAGCTCCTTTTACGGGCGGCATTCCTGGGGCTCGGCGGGATATGCATCATGGACCATCACACGGTCCGGGGCTATGAAATGGCTCTGGAGGCGGCGGAACGCCTGAAGCGCGAGGGGCTTCTTCCGGAGGATTTCATACTGCTCAGAGGAATAGAGTATTCTACC
>JAGDAG010000292.1 GCA_017959625.1 Abditibacteriota bacterium
AGGCGGAGTCGTGGGTTATATTCCGCATGCTGTAGGAAGCGCCCTTTTCCGAGCTGCCGCTGCCGCCGAAAAGCTGCAGCAGAGCCAGGCCGCCGTAGCAGATCCCCAGCATAGGGATATCCTGCTGCGCTATGGCCTTGTCGCAGGCGGAGGCGTCAAGGGCGTACACCTGCCCGGGGCCGCCGGAAAAGATGAGCCCCTTGGGGTCTTTCCGTTTTATCTCCTCCCAGGGGGTGTCGAAGGGGACTATCTCGCAATACACGTTGCATTCCCTTATCCGTCTGCCGGTAAGCTGGGAATACTGGGTGCCGAAATCAAGAATAACAATGTTTTCCATAAGCGTTCCTTTATGTATATTTTTTTTCTTTCGTTTTACGGAGCGTAAACCGCCTCTTTTATGCTGCGCGGAGGAAGGACGAGCCTTGTTTTTCTGCCTTTATAGACGTATTCCGCCGTCACCTCTTTTTCTCCGGGGTTGTAGAAAAGCAGCCTGCCGCCCAGATCCGCCCCGAAAAAGTCGTGTTTGGGGCTGTAATACGTGGCGCAGCCCAGCCTTTCCATTTCGCCGGTGACTATGCGGGCTATCTCCTCAAAATCGTCGGTGCGGACCACACGGCCCTTGCCCCAGGCAAAGTCGTCTGCGCCCCCGGGGAACATGAGCTTTTCGCACGCGTCGGTGCCGTCCACGGCCTTCATGGGCTCCCTGTCCATAACAATCAGCAGGCCACCGCGGCGGACCCACGCCATGATGAGCCTGGCGTCGCCGGGCTCCAGTATGGTGGCGGGCATCACCATGATCCGCCTTCCCTCCAGGGCCCCGTCCCGCAGCATATTCTCATCCACGTAATCGCAGTTGGCCATATAGCGGATATTCTCGTAATCCGGCCACCAGGGCGCCTCTCCCAGGGTGCAGGCTATATTGGGGTAATACAGGACCGCCGGCATGGGCAGCTCCCGCTCATGCCGCAAAAGCCCCGCATACCGGGCAACGTATCCGAATTTGTCCGGGTGGTCCGTCAGGTTCCTGTAATAATCCTCGTGCTGGCTGCAGCCCGAGGTCACGGAGCCGTATATCCGCGCAACAACTCCTTCGGGAGTCACGTTGCCGAAGGGCTCCTTGCTGCACCTCGCTCCGTAGAAGCGGGCCGCCGAGGTCAGCAGCCGGGTCGCCAGGTTGGTGTGGATATACACGGAGCCTTCGTTGGTGAGGCGTATGCCGCCCCCGTATTTGGCGCAGGTCTTTGCGTTGAGGGAAAAGTCGCTGCCGTGCCGGGGCTCTCCGGCGCCTCCCGTGCACAGATAGACCGGAGTTTCGCCGAAATATTTGGCCGCCGTCTTCATCCACATGTCCGCATAGCGGTCCATGGCTTCACGGTACCAGGTGACGAAATCCAGATATTCCCTTTTCGCCGCGGGGGAGGCGTCCCTGATGCCTTCCGCCAGCCTCTCCATGGCTTCGCCCCGGGCGGGAAAATCCACGTCACGAAAGGTCCCGTAGCTCTTGCCCCAGGCCTTGTTGAGGAAAGCGATATATCTGTAGCGCCGCTTCGCCCAGGCCCTGTATTCCTCCAGGGCCTCCGGCAGGTCGCACCAGAAGCCCGCGTGGCCGTGATAGCTGCCCGGGTCTATGCCCGCCAGGCCCCCCATAACGGGATGTATGGCTTCGCCGAAGTCCCCCTGGATGCCCAGGAGCACAGTTTCAAGAAAATCGGGCCCGTAGTGCCGGGCGCATTCCGCCAGAAACATATCCACGTATTTGGGAAGAGACGGGTTCCATATGTTGTCCACCAGGTTGCTTTCACCGTGCTCAAGGCACCTTCCCGGGCGGAAGTCCGGAGTTTTCCGGTACCAGTCCGGCATGGCGTAGGAGGGGCCCAGAATGAGAAAAGGGCTGTATCTGAGGCCGTGTTTTTTCAGGACCTGGTGCTCCCTGTCCCAGGGGCCCCATTCCCACACGCCCTCGCTGTTGGGCATGAGCCCTTCGAAGGTCACGTAACACTCCACCGAGGACACCCCCAGCCTTTTCAGGATGGCGCAGCTCTCGTCGTCAAAGCTGGTGCCGAAAAAGGGGTCCTTCTGCCGGGCCTCTCTCCCCTGTTTTCCGAAGCCGTCGTCCCCGCAGACTATGAACTCCATGGGGTCTTCGGCGGGCAGAAAGCCCTCCGGCAGCTGCCCGATCTCTTTTTCGATCTCCGCCGCCCTTTCTTCGGAGGTCATCGCCGGGACGCCGGGCTCCGAGGTATATATTTCCAGCTTCGTCAGGCGGAAGCGATAGGTCTCTATGCGGAAATCCGCTCCCCCGTTCTGGCTGCCGGCAAAGGCTGCGTCGGGAAGGCGGAACACCAGAGTATCCGGCCTGCCCATAAGGAGCCTTACGCTTTCGGAAAACTTATACGGCTCGGCCTTTGAGTTGTACCGGAGGACCATCTGCCCCGGAACGTCGGACTGCCCGCTGACAACTATCCACAGTTCCGAAGGAAGGGTCTTGCGGATCTCCGGCAATACCGAAAAATAGAGCTTGTCCGCAAAGCTTGCGTTCATGACGCAGGGCCTGCCCTCCAGCAGGGCGTTTTCATACCTGCCGTCCCCGGCCTCGGCTATCGATATCTCCGAAGAATCGCCGCCTGCCTCAAAAACCGCGGCGGGAGCGGCGGCAAGCCTCAGGGACAGCGCGCAAAGGGCCGCGGCCAAAAGGACCCTGATCAAAGCTTCACCTCTTTTATGCTGTAGGGTTCCATAACGAAGGAATGCTCTCTGCCCTTCCACAGGTATTTTGCTTCCTTTTCCTCCGCCGTGGCGTTGTGGAGCAGCAGAATGTCCGGGGCCGGCTGGGCGCCGAACACGTTGTCGTCGGCAAAATCGTATATGGGGTATCTGCCCTTAAGGGCTTCCGTCACGTAAGCCCGGGCTTCACGGAGATCCCTCACCCGCGCCACTTCGCCCTTTTTGCATTTGCCGGCCATCAGCAGCCTTTCGGATTCGCCGGAGCCTTCCGAATCAACGAGCCGGTCCTGCCCCACTATAACTACTCTGCCGCCATTTTCGGCAAAGCGCCGCAGCTTCAGGGCCTCCGATGGCTCCACCAGGTCGCCTCCCTGCAAAACCAGCACGTCGTAGTTTTTCAGGGCTCCGTCCCGGATAAGCCTTTCGTCCAGAAAATCGTGATCGACTATATCCCTCAGGCGGGCGGAAAAGTTGGTGAACCTGCCCCATTCCCGGGCTATATCCAGGGTCATCCCCGTCAGGGGGTAAAACAGGGCCACGGGCACCACCGGTTTGGGATAACGCTTCAGGCAGCCGATATATTTTCTGTGTATGGCGGTACGCTCCGCGGTGGCAAACACGTTGCGGGCGTATTCGTGGAGCTGATCTGCCCCGGAGACGGCGGCTCCGTATATCCGCGCCGTCAGACCGTTGAGAGCCACGTCCGTGGCCGGCTCGTGGCCGAAACCGGCGCCGTAAAATCTGCAGGCCGTGTCTATAAGGCGCACCAGACAGTTGTTCCACTTGTACTCGGAGCCCTCGTTGGTGATCCTCACCCCGCCGTGATGCTTTGCGGCTATCTTGCACTGCAGCGAAAAATCGCTGCCGTGCTGAGGCTCCATATTGCCCCCGGTGCAGAGATAAACGGGTATCCTTTTGTCAAAGCATTTTTCGGCAATGCCCATCCACTCGTCTGCCAGCCTGCCCATGGCCCCCCTGTACCACTCCATAAAGTCCAGATACTGCCTTTTGACGTATTTGTCCGCTTTGGGGAGGCTCTGCATATACCGGCCCACCTCTTCGCCCCGGGCGGGAAAGTCCGCTTCTTCAAAGGAATCGAAGGAAGTCCGCCAACGGCGGTTCAGGGCCTTCACCGAGCCGAAGCGCTCTCTGAGCCAGCGGCGGTAGTCCTCCAGGGCGTAGGGGTCGCCGCACCAGAAGCCGTTGTGGGAATGGTATTCCCCCGGTATTATCTGGGTCCAGCCCCCGGACACGGAATATATGGCTTCGCCGTAATCCCCCTGTATGCCCAGCAGCACCGTTTCCAGCTTGGCGGGATCGTTGTATCTTTTTGCAAACTCGGAAAGGAACCTTTCCACCCAGGGCTTAAGACGCGGGTTCCACAGGCTCTCTATCTTGCTTTCCGTCCCGTGCTCCAGGCATACGCAGGGTACGTGGTCCTCCGTCTCCCGGAACCAGGCCGGCACGGAATAGGCGGGGCCAAGTATCAGGAAGGGGGTCAGCTTCAGCCCCCGCTGCTGCAGGCCTTCCACCTGCCGGTCCCAGTTGTCCCACTGCCACCCGCCTTTTTCAAAGGGCTCGCACAGCTCCCAGGTGACGTAGCTCTCCAGACTGGTGGCTCCCAGAGAACGGTGCATAGCCTGTGTGGCGGGATCCGAATTGTGGCCGAAGGGGATCTTCCAGCGTTCCGTGGGAGGGACCACCACATCGTAGATGCTGTCCCCCAGCACGTACATCATGCCCTCCCCGGGCCGGGACTGGGGCAGATCTTCAAAGGAAGAGAGTATCTGCTTCGCCCGTTCTTCGCCGTAGGCGTCGGCATAGCCCTCGGGCTTCTCTTTGTGGACCTCCACGGAATACACCCGCAGGGAAGAGGCTTCCAGACGGAAGTCCGCTCCGCCGTTTTCAGAACCGTTGAAGGCCGCATCGGGGAGCGGCACGCAGATACGGTCCCTCCCCAGAGAGGGAGACAGCCTCACCGGGTCTGCCTTCTGCCACCGGTCGGTGGAGGACACGTATTTCATGTTCAGCATGCCGATGGAATCGCTCTCGCACTCTATCACCAGCCAGGGACAGCTGCCCGCGGCTTTCCGGAGCTCCGGCTCCAGGGCAAAATACAAAAAGTCCCGGGAGCCTTCGGGCCGCACGCAATAGCCTTCGGTGGTGTTCTCCAGTACGTATTTGCCGTCCCACCGGGCGTCGGAGGGGTTTTCGCATATACGCAGGCTGCCCCCGGGGCTGCCCGCCTCAAACACCGCTACCTGCGCCGCGCAGCACGCTGCCGACAAGGCAAGCAGCAAAAAAAGAATGGTTTTCACAGCCATGTTCATTCGTCTCCCGGCTCCCTGAGCCTTTCTGCCTTTACCCTCAGTATGCGCTGCCCGTCCATGGACAAAACGCTGAAGGCGTAATCGCCGTATTCAAAGCGGTCTCCCGGCGAAGGGATGCTTCCCTGCTGTTCCAGAACAAAGCCCGCTACAGTAGCCACGTCCTTTTCTTCGGCGGGGTAATCTATGTCTATGAGCTCGGCCAGCTCGCCGAAGGACAGCTTGCCCGAAACGTTCCAGGCGCTGCCGGATATGGGTATTATCATTTCTTCTTCGTCGCTGTCGTATTCGTCCTTAAGGTCGCCCACCAGCTCCTCTACTATATCCTCGGCGGACACTATCCCCTGAAAAACTCCGTATTCGTCCACCACCACCGCCAGCTGCTGCTTGTTTTTCTTCATTTTGTCCAGCAGCCTGTCCAGGCTTATGTTTTCGGAAACGTACATGGGAGGGGTAATAAGGCTTGTAAGGGGACAGTCGGCCCCCACCACGTCCTTGATGTTGAGGATGCCCAGCACCCTGCCGTCCTCCTTTGCCATAAAGGGATACCGGGTATGCTTGAATCTCGCTATCAGCTTCAGGTTCTCTTCGTCGGTGTTTTCCGCCTGCAGCACGTGGGTATCCAGACGGGGCACCATAACGTCCCGGGCGTCCTTTTTTTCAAAATAGAACACCTGCCGCAGCATTTTCTTTTCGGTTTGTTCCTTTTCGGCTTCCGGCTGTTCGGCAGCCTCGGGAGCGGGGTCTTCTTCTTTGAAGGAATCCTCCACCAGCAGCCGGAGTTCCTCGAGAGAATGGCTTTCTTCCGGCTTGCCTCCGCCTCCCATCAGCCGCACCGCCAGATTGGAGGCGCCGTTGAGGACGGCGACGAAGGGGAAAAACAAATAATAAAAGACCCTCATGGGAAAGGCCAGGGCCAGGGCCATTTTTTCGCAGCGCTGTATGGAAAAGTATTTCGGGGCCTGTTCGCCGAACACCACGTGCAGGAAGGTTATGATGATAAAGCCGCAGATCACGCTGACGCCATGCATGCCCGCTTCGATGCCGGCAAGCCTGAAGACCGGCTCCAGCAGCGAGCGCACGGCAGGCTCTCCCAGCCAGCCCAGCCCGAGGCTGGCAAGGGTGATGCCCAGCTGGGCCACCGAGAGATACGCGTCAAGATGATCCGTGCCGAATTTTGCCGTCCGAGCCCGGAACGAGCCCTCGTTGATAAGCTCCGTCAGACGGGTGGGACGGACGCGGACAAAGGCGAATTCCGCGGCCACAAAAAAACCGTTGAGCGCGATAAGAAGGAACGCCAGCGCCAGGTGCAGCGCCGGCAGCAAATACGGATTTGACCCCGGGTCACTATCCATTTAACGATGATCTCCGTGATGCATGATTATAGTTTAATTATATACTATCGCAAGGGTCCGTGTCAAATAAAAAGGACGGCCCTCCGGCCGTCCGTACGCCTTTCCGAAAAAGGGCGTCAGCCCGCTTTTCTGCGTTCTTCCCTTCGGAGGGAAACGAAAACCGGCGCGGGGGACGCGCTTGCTGCTTCTTTTTCCGGAATTCGGTATTCTTTTGCGTTCCGCAGAACGTCTCTCAGGGCGATAACGCCGCAGACCAGGACTGCGGCAAAGAACGCCGCGGCCCATATCCTCCCGGGAACGGGATTGCCGGCGCGGTATTCCAGGCCTGCCGGAAAAGAAACTGCTACCAGCAGAAAGGCCAGAAGGTCTGCCGAAAGGCTTTTTGCATTTTTAAACGTTTTTTTCATTGCGATCCTCCAAAACATCGTTGTCCGCCGGCAGGGGCCGGCAATTATATTTTACCACACTGTTTGTTGATTGTCAACAATTTTTAAAAAAATTTTGTTGACACGCCAACACAGGCTGTAAAAAATCCGGCGGCAGCGTTGACAACTGCGGCGGAACGCGGTATAATATACTTGTTAATACTTAAACAGTCAACGGGAGGGGTCCGTTATGCCCAAGGGGTTCACAAGACTTATAAAACAGGACAAGCTGCTGGCAGGCTCCGAAACGAAGCTTGCCGCGGAAACGGGAGTAAACCGCAATACTCTGCATTACTGGCTGTCCAACGAAAACGCCAGGCCTTCTTTTGATATCCTCATCGCCTATACCGGCAGCCTGGACTGCTCCGATGAGAGGAAAAGGGATTATTTTGAGGAATGCGGCTATCCGGTGCCGGCGGAGCTGCTGCCGGAAGCCGAAGAAGCCGCCTTTACCGACGTCCCGGTAGTGGGCAGCGTCCACGCGGGGCATACGGCGTGGGCCGAAGAGGAGAGCCTGGGCGCGGTGACGGTCCCGAACAGCATGCTGGGGGACGCCGACAGGCATTTTTATCTCATAGTGGAAGGCGACTGCATGAACAAGCTGCTGCCGGAGGGCTCCATGGCCCTGGTGTCTGAGGACAGGCACCCCATCAACGGCAACACGGTGGTAGTATGCAGAGACGATGAGGAATATATGATACGCCGCTATTTCAAACGCGGCGGCACCATACGCCTGGAACCGGAGTCCTTCAACAAGGAACACAGGCCAATAGTCATTTCGGAAAAAAACTTTCAGCGGGAAGGCTGGAAGATAGTGGGGGTGGCCACCTCTGCTATGATAGAACTCTGATAAAAACGGGGCGCTTTCCGCGCCCTTTTTTATTTCACAAGCCTTTTGGCTTCCGCAGGCTTCCCCTTTCCTGCGGCCGACGGCCCGGGGGTATTGTCCAGCAGCTGTATGTTCCGGGCGGCCGCCGGCTTTCTGACGGTGAACCTTTCCTGGGCCAGGTTGCCCATGATCACGGCTCCCTGAGCCTTCGGGCCTATATCCACGTGAACGGGGCCGGGGCAGAAGGTGTTGCCTTCTATGACGGCGTTCCCGGCTTCCAGGCTTACCGCCTTTCTGCCGAAATCCG
>JAGDAG010000293.1 GCA_017959625.1 Abditibacteriota bacterium
AAAACGGCGCCGAGATGACCGCAACAGTGCGGCAAAACGGCGCCGGGATGACCGCAATCTTTTTTTATATGCGCCTGCCAAAAAGCCTGTGCAGCACGCTGTACCAATACCCCAGCTTCACCCGCAGGGCGATCCTCCTGCGGGAGCGGCGGGAAAGTTCGGGGCAGCCGGCGAAAGCCACGGGGATCACCGGGGTGAGGCCCCCGAACCGCACTTCCCTCAGGCTTTCGCAGCGGAAAAAGGCTTCCGGAGCGGGGAAACAGCCCTTGGGGATGGACACTTCTTCCACATCGCCGCCGATAAAGGCCCTGGGCTGGAGCATCTTCAGGCCGGGGGGGAGTATCACTTTTTTCACCCGGCAGAAGCTCAGCGCCCCGCCGCACACCCCCGCGGTATCCGCGGGCAGGGCGATCTGTTCCGCGCTTATGCCCCCGGGCAGAGAGACGAGCAGGCGCAGATCCCTGACTTTTATAAACAGCATACCGTCCTTTACGGAGAAACAGCCGTTGTTTACGTGGATCTTTTTCAGCCTTACGCAGCCGGAAAAGGCCGGCAGGCCTATGTTTCCGAGGCTGTCCGGAAGATATATCTCTTCTATGTTCCCGCATCTGTCAAAGGCAAAGGGCGATATATTCGTGACTCCCTCCGGCACCCGGAGGACCCTGTCTTCTTTTCCGGCGGGGCAGCAGATGAGCAGAGTTTTTTCCTTGTTGTAAAGGCAGCCGTCGTATTCGGTATAATACGGGTTTTCGGGGCTCACTCCGATCTTCCTGAGGCGCACCGCCCCCGCAAAGGGATTTGCTTCCCCTATCTCGCTTACAAAGCGGGATATATACGCCTCGGCGAGGTTTCCGCAGCCCGAAAAAGCCAGGCTCCCTATTTTTCTGATGCATTCCGGCAATACGGCGCTCTTCAGGGTGTTGCAGCAGGAAAAGGCGTTGTCCGCTATGCTCGCGGGCGCCTGCTCTGCCGGGACGCCTCCCAGGGTGAGGACGCCGCCCTCCGCGCCGGTAACGGCGTCGTCTTTTACGGTGAGCTTGTTGTCAATGGCGGACTCTTCGAGGGCCTCAAGGCCGAAGCGCCGGGCAAAACGCCGGCCTGCTTCGGTTTCCGTCACTACCCTGAGGCCTGCTCCCAAAAAGGCGTTTTCCGCGGCGCATGGGTCCGAGGAGAGGGCCAGCTCTTCCGTCCGCAGCCCGCCGGTGTGTATGGGGGAAAAGGCCATTTCGCCTATTTCCTTCAGCCCCTGCGGCAGAGTCACTCTCAGGGCGGGGCAGCCGGAAAAGGCAAAGTCTCCGATCTTTTCCGTCTCTTCCGGAACGGTTATGTCATAGCCTTCCGCGGCAGTCTGCAGAAACAGGGTTTTTCCGTCGGCGGAATATACTCCCCCCCGGCGGAACGCGAAACGGGGCTCCGGAGACGTGAAAACCACCCTTGAGAGAGCCGGGCTGCTTATCCGGGCCAGCGAGGCTTCCCCGAGGCTTTCCGGCGCGTGGACGGTATCCAGCCGGCCGCACAGGGCAAAGGGGAACGAGGAGATGCTTTCCAGCCCCTCCGGCAGGAACGCCTCCTCCAGGGGACAGTCCTCCTCGTAAAAGGCTTCCCCTTCTATCGCTTTTACGCCGGCATCCAGGCGCAGGCTTTTTTCCCGGGTCTTCAGAAGATAGAGCCGGGTGCCGTCGGCGGAATAAACTCCCCCGTTTTTCTTTATGAAAAAGGGGCTTTCGGCGGGGATCTCTATATCTGCATGGGAAGCGGCAAAGGCCTCCTTGCCGATGCGGGAGACTTTCGGGGAAAAGACAACGGTCTCCAGATGCCGGCAGCGGGCAAAGGCTTCTTTTTCCACGGCCTCCGTTTCCGGGTCCATGACGCAGCGCTTTTCCCGCCGGCCGGCGGGAAAGCATATCAGGCGTTTTTTGTCCCTGCTGTATAATACTCCGTTTTTTGAGGAAAAATACGGGTTCTTTTTGCTGACCTCTATTCTTTCGAGATCGGGAAGAAAAGAGAGAGGGGAAATCCTGACAAGGCTTTGCGGAAGGACGAGGGTCTTTATGCCTTCCGCGCTGCCGAAGGCGCCCGGGCCTATGCTCTCCGTTCCTTCGCGGACGGCGGCGCGGCGCCCTTTTACGTAAACGTCCGGAAGCGTGTCTCCTTTTAAGCTGTTGTTATACATAAAAAAAACTCCCTTGGTTCGGTACAGTTATAATACGAGGGGCCGCGGCGGAAAGTTTCGCAGGTTTCCGCCCTTTTTTTTGCTTTTGCTTGACTAAGCCCGGGAAAAGGGGTATAATTAAAATGTGTTCCGGGATCGTCTAACGGCAGGACAACTGGTTCTGGCCCAGTCAATTGGGGTTCGAATCCCTGTCCCGGATCCAGTTTTGTTTGTTCTTGTTCAGTCTTGCAAGCCTTTGCGGCTTGCTTTTTTTTTTGCGTCTGCGGACGGCCTGCCGCCGGTATTGAAAAACGGTTGGTTTTCTGCTATTATATAATAGGAATTTAAGCATTATGGAAGACGACAGGACGCCCATCCCCCCCGGGGACGCAGAGCTGTTTATTGCCGGCCTGCAGATAGCGGTGTGTTTTATCCTTTGCGCCGGCATCGGCTATTATATCGACATAAGATACGGCACGCGTTTCAGATATACCACCTGGGGCGTATGGGTGGGGCTCGTTGCAGGCATAGGCAACTTTGTAAAAGCACTTATCGGAGCGCTGCGTGATAAAAGGTAGTTTTTTTTCTTCGGTTTCCGAGCTCTTGAGGATATGTATCGCCGTCCTCGTGCTGGGGCTGGCGGTGTTTGCCTTTGCGGTGTCGCTGCTTTTTGCGGCAGGCTTCGCCATAGGGTGCCTGTTCTGCCTTGCCGACCTGTGGCTTCTGGCGTTCATGGTTTCCCGCCTTTCCTCCGAAGAAGGTTTGGGGGCCGGTTTCGCTTTTCTGTTTACGGCAAAGACCCTGGCGCTCTTCGGCGCCCTGGCCCTTTGCGTTTACGTCCTTTCCCGCCTCTCCATGCCCATGTTCTGGGGCTTTCTGGCGGGGCTCCTGCTTATCCCTGCCGGGGTGGTGCTGCTCCTGGTTTCCGGAGCGGTGAAGAGATTGTGGAAAAAGTGAGTGTGTTTTTATGATAGAATACGGTTCGTGGTTGTCTTTTCTGTATAAGCTGGGCGTTCCGGAATGGATACCCGACTCCCTGCTGGTGTCGTTTTTCATTATGATATGCCTGTGCGCCGCAGCCTTTTTTATGACCAGAAACCTGAAGGTGCGGAAGCCGGGAACGGCCCAGATCGCCCTTGAATACATCATGCAGGCGCTCATGGGCTTTGTGGACAATCTGTGCCCTTCGGAAAAGAAGATCCTCAGGCCCGTTCTGGGGACCACTTTCCTTATGATACTTATTTCCAACTATATAGGCATAGTGCCCGGCTTTATCAGCCCCTCCTCCAAGGTGCTGTTTCCCGCCACCCTTGCCCTGATGGCCTTCGTCCTTATCCAGGTGATGGGTTTCCGCAGGAAGGGGCTGGGCTACCTGATGCATTTTGTGGGGCAGCCCGTATGGCTCGCCCCCCTCAATATCCCCATCCACGTGGTGGGGGAACTCGCCCGTCCCATTTCCCTTACCTGCCGTCTTTACGGCAATATCTACGGAGAAGAGATGGTCATCTGCGTCCTGATGTATATCACGCTTTTCGTCATGGGCGCCAACGTCATGCCCCTGAGGGTCATTCCGCTGCAGCTTCCCATGATGCTGTTCGGCCTTTTTTCGGGGTTTATCCAGGCTTTTATCTTCACGCTGCTGGTGGGCCAGTATATCAGCATGGCCGTCTCGCACGAAGAATAAAAAATACAAAAAAATCATAAAAGGAGATCATTATGGGTCCTCACGAACTTTACTATGCCGCAATGGCGCTTGCTATCGGCCTCGGCCTTCCGGTCGCCGCTTTCGGCTGCGGTATCGGCCAGGGAATGGCTATCAAGGGAGCAATGGAAGGGATGGCTCGCCAGCCGGAGGCCTCCGGCAAGATACAGACCGCTATGCTTATCGGCCTTGCTCTTATCGAGTCTCTTACCATCTACGCTTTCGTCGTTGCCCTTATCATGCTGTTCATGGGTATACCTTCCCTCAAAATAAAATAAACGGGGTTTCCCATGAAACGAGTATTACGGGCGTCTTGCGCCCTCACTTTGCTTCTCGCGTGCGCTGTTTTCGGAGCCGAAGAAGAGATAAAGCCCATCTGGCAGCAGGGCGCGGTGTTCCTGCTCCAGGCCGTCGGCTTTATCATCACGGTGCTCCTGCTCAGAAAGTGGCTTTTTGTCCCCGTAAGCAATCTGTTTGAACAGAGAAAGGCGGAAATAGAAGACAACTATCTGAAAAGCGAGGCGGCAAAAGAGGCTGCCGAGGAGAAAAAGCGGGAATACGAGGAAAGGCTGGCAGGCTGCGAGGAAGAAATAAACGTCCGCTCCGCCGCCGCCGCCCGGGAAGCCCAGAAGCTGGCGGAACGCACGGTGCGCAAAGCGGAAGAAGAAGCCGAAAGGCGCAGAAAAATGGCAGAGGACGAAATAGAGCTGGAAAAGGAAAAGGCTGTCAAGGAAGTGCGGGATACGGCCGTGCTCCTGGGCATCGGGGTCGCCGAAAAGGTTTTGAAGGAAAACCTCACAGACGAGAAGAACCTGGCTCTTGCCCGGGACTTTGTCCGGAAGCTTGACGGAGAGGGCAAATGAACGCTGCCTCTCTTGAAAGGCGTTACGCCGAAAGCCTTTTTGCGGTGAGCGAAAAGCATTCCCTTACCGAAAAGGTCATGGAGGACCTGCGCCTCATCTGCGGGACCTGTTCCGACGAAGCGCTGGCAAAGACCCTTTCCGCCCCCTCGATTTTGGTTTCCGACAGCGAAAAAAAGGCTGTCCTCAGGGAGCTGTTCGGCGGGCGCGTGTGCGGGATAAGCCTCAATTTTCTGTTTCTTCTGGTGGACAGAAAAAGGACCGGGCTCCTGAAGGGCTTTGCCGAAGGCTTCGAGGCCCTGGTGTATGAAAGCAGGAACGTAGAGACCTGCTTCGTGGAAAGCGCCGTCCCTCTTTCGGAAGAAGATCTGGAAACCCTGAGGCAGGGGCTGGAAGCGCGCCTTTCCAAAAAACTGATCATCAATAAAACGGCGGTCTGCCCGTCTCTTATAGGCGGCGTCCGGGTGACCGTGAAGAACGACGTCCTTGACGGTTCCATTGCCGCCGCGCTGACGGATATAAAGCGCTCGCTCCTGAGCCTTTAGAGATGGAGAATATATATGGCTGTAAGTATCAGGCCTGACGAGATAGCAGGCATTCTGCAGACTCACATAGAACAATACGAAGACAAGATCACCGAGACCAACGTGGGGACCGTGCTTGAGGTCTCCGACGGCATCGCCAGGATCTACGGCCTTTCCGACGCTATGATGAGCGAACTCATAGAGTTTCCCAACGGCACTATGGGAATGGTCATGAACCTGGAGGAGGACAACGTGGGCTGCATCCTTCTCGGAAGCGAGGAGGGCATCGGCGAAGGCGACAGGGTCCGGTGCACCGGCCGCGTCATCGACGTCCCCGTGGGGGAGGCCCTCCTGGGAAGAGTCGTGGACGCTTTGGGCAATCCCCTTGACGGAAAGGGGCCGGTGGTCACCAAAGAAAGAAGAAACGTGGAGACCAAGGCTCCCGGCATCATAGCCCGGCAGCCGGTAAAGGAATCCCTGGCCACGGGCCTGAAGGCCATCGACTCCATGATCCCCATAGGAAGGGGCCAGAGAGAGCTGATCATCGGCGACCGGCAGACCGGAAAGACCGCCATCGCCGTGGATACCATCATCAATCAGAAGAATTCCGACGTGGTGTGCATATACGTCGCCATAGGCCAGAAGCTTTCCACCGTGGCTTCGGTGGTGAGCACTCTGGAAAAGCACGGAGCCATGGAATATACCATAGTGGTTTCCGCCTCCGCTTCCGACGCCGCCGCCCTGCAGTATATCGCTCCCTACAGCGGCTGCGCCATGGGCGAATATTTCCGCGACAACAAAAAGCACGCCCTCATAGTATATGACGATCTTTCAATGCACGCCGTCGCCTACCGGCAGGTGTCCCTTCTGCTGAAGCGCCCTCCCGGCCGCGAAGCGTATCCCGGAGATATATTTTATCTTCACGCCAGGCTCCTGGAAAGGGCGGCAAAGCTTTCGTCGGAGCTGGGAGGCGGCACCCTTACCGCCCTGCCCATCGTGGAGACCCAGGCGGGGGATATCTCGGCTTATATCCCTACCAATATCATTTCCATCACCGACGGCCAGATATTCCTGATCAGCGATCTGTTCTATTCCGGCGTGCGCCCCGCCATCGACGTGGGGCAGTCGGTGTCCCGCGTGGGGTCGTCGGCCCAGAAAAAAGCCATGAAAAAGGTGACGGGCAGCCTGAAGATAGATCTTGCCCGTTACTGGGACGTGGTGGAATTCGCCAAGTTCTCTTCGGATCTGGACAAGGCCACCCTGGACCAGCTTACCAGAGGCAAGCGTATCGTGGAGATACTGAAGCAGCCCCAGTATGCGCCTCTTTCCCTGGCTGACGAATGCTTTATCATCTATGCGGCTTCCGCCGGCCTTCTGGACGACGTGGAGGCGGACAAGTGCGCCGCCTTTGAAGCGGGGCTTTTGGAATTTATGAAGGAAAAGCATCCCGAGATCGGCCAGCGGACGGAAGAATCCGGCGTCATAGACGAAAAGACCGCCGACGCCCTGCAAAAGGCCGTTCTGGAATTCAAGAAAACCTTTAAGGCATAAAAATGGCCAACACGAAAGATATCAAAAAAAGGATCAAGTCCACAAAAAGCATCGAAAAAATAACGGCGGCCATGAAGATGACCTCCACCACCAAGCTGAAGAAATACCAGCAGGCGGCGGAAATGGCAAGGCCCTATTCCGACAAGCTTACGGATATGGTCCGCATCCTGTCCGCCGGCTCGGGGCAGATGAACAACCCTCTGTTCGAGGTGCGGGAGAAAAAAAACGCCCTCTTCATCGTCATCGGCGCCGAAGGGGGGCTGTGCGGCTCCTATAACGCCAACGTCATCAGAAAAGCGGAGGAATCCGTGGCAAGAAACAGGGCCCAGGGGGCGGAGATCGCCGTTATCCCCTGCGGCAAAAAATGCGCGGCGTATTTCAGAGGAAAGAAAGACGTGGAGATCCCCATGTCCGTGGGAGACCTTTCAAGGATATCCTTTAAAAAGGTGGAGGCTGTCATCGATCTGGTGAAGGCCAGGTTTGAAAACAAAGAGGCGGACGCGGTGTATCTGATATATTCGCAGTTCGTTTCCGCCATGAGCCAGAAGCCGGTGGTCAGCAAGCTTCTGCCCATGACCCCCCGCCACGAAGGGATCATAGATTCGTCGCGGCTCACGGTGGATATGATCTTTGAGCCCGGCATGAACGAGATACTTGAGGCCCTTCTGCCCCGGTATCTGAACACGGTGGTTTTCCACGCCATGACGGAGGCCCTGGCCAGCGAATACGGGGCCCGTATGACGGCTATGACCGCCGCCAATACCAACGCCCGGGATCTTCTCGGAGAGCTGAGCCTGCAGTATAACAAGGCGCGGCAGGCTATCATTACAAACGAGCTTATCGACATCGTGAACGGTGTGAGCGGCGTTAAATAAGATTTTTGGAGGAAAGTGATTTGGCTTCCGGTAAAATAATTTCGGTAATAGGCCCTGTGGTGGATATCAGATTTCCCTCTGATGCCCTTCCGCAGATGTTGAATGCTGTAAAGATCTCCATGAGCGGGGGCAAAACCCTCACCGTGGAGGTGGAGCAGATGATAGGCAACGACACGGTCCGCTGCGTAGCCATGGATTCCACCGACGGCCTGGTGAGAGGCATGGAGGCGGTGGATACGGGAGGGCCTATAGCCGTCCCCGTGGGAAGGGGCACCCTGGGCAGGGTCTTCAACCTGCTGGGGGAAGCCATAGACGAAGCCGGCCCCGTGACGGCGACGGAAACGCTGCCGATACACAGAGAGGCTCCCGGTTTTCAGGAGCAGCTTCCCGCCACGGAGCTGTTTGAAACGGGCCTGAAGGTGGTGGACCTTATCTGCCCCTACGCCAAGGGAGGCAAGATAGGCCTCTTCGGAGGCGCCGGCGTGGGAAAGACCACCCTTATCACCGAGCTTATCAGAAACGTGGCCGCGGAGCACGGCGGTTTTTCGGTGTGTGCCGGAGTAGGGGAAAGGACCCGCGAGGGCAACGACCTTTGGCGCGAGATGAGGGAATCGGGAGTTCTGGACAAGACCACCATGGTTTACGGCCAGATGAACGAACCTCCCGGAGCAAGGCTGAGAGTCCCTCTTTCCGCCCTTACCATGGCGGAGTATTTCCGCGATGAGGAACATCAGGACGTGCTTCTGTTCATAGACAATATATTCCGTTTCACCCAGGGAGGCTCCGAGGTCTCCGCTCTGCTGGGGCGTATGCCCTCGGCGGTAGGCTATCAGCCCACGCTGGCTACGGAAATGGGCGCCCTTCAGGAAAGGAGAACCTCTACCAAGGCGGGCTCGGTGACTTCCATCCAGGCAGTTTACGTGCCTGCGGACGACCCTACGGATCCAGCCCCGGCGACCACCTTTTCTTTTCTGGACGCCACCACCTATCTGGACAGAAAGATATTCGTAAAGGCTATTTA
>JAGDAG010000026.1 GCA_017959625.1 Abditibacteriota bacterium
GCCTGATAGGGATGAGCTTTGTCACCCAGAAGTTCCGCCAGCCCCTGCTGGTGGGCTATATACTGGTGGGCCTCATCCTGAACATCTTCGGGCTGGACAAGCATATCGACACGGAGCAGTTCAAGGAGCTTGCCGATTTCGGGCTCACCCTTCTGCTTTTCATCGTGGGCCTGAAGCTGGACGTCGGGGTCCTCAAGAGCATGGGCAACGCCATGAAGATCGGCTTTCTGCAGGTGCTCGTCACCGCCCTTGCCGGCTACGGCATGGGGCTCCTCATGGGCTTCAGCCCCATCGGCTCCATATATATCGGCATGGGCCTTGCCTTTTCTTCCACCATAGTCATCATCAAGGTGCTCTCGGACAAAAAAGAGATAGACTCCCTGCCGGGCAGGATCGACCTGGGCATCCTTATCATACAGGACATCCTTGCAGTGGTCTTTATGATAGTGATGAACAGCATCTTCAAATCCGACAGCGCCCTGGGCGTCAGGATAGCCAAGCTTCTGGGCTACGGCGCCGCCCTGGCGGCCATGATATTCATCCTCACCAAATGGGTGCTGCCCATCACTCTGAAGACCGCCGCCAAAAGCAAGGAATTCCTGATGCTCGTTTCCATGAGCATGGCGGTCTTGTTCGCCGCCTTCTGCGAGAACGCCGGCTTCGGCATGGAGGTAGGCGCTTTTCTGGCGGGCATCACTCTGGCGGGCTTCAAGGAATACCGCTACACCATCAGCTCCCTGCTTTCGGGCATACGGGACTTCATGCTGGTGTTTTTCTTTGTGATAATCGGCCTTGAATTTGAACAGAAGAACCTGCTGGGCACCCTGACCGGCGCGTTTTCCGTGGTGATCTTCGTTACCGTGATAAAGCCCTATATAGTTATGTTCATCATGAACAGGATGGGCTACAAAAAACGTACGGGCTTCATCGCCGGGGTGAACCTTTCGCAGATAAGCGAATTTTCCCTTATCCTGTGCACCTTCGGCATCGGCCTGGGGCATCTGCACGGAGACGCCACCAGCCTTATGGTGATGACCCTGATAGTCACCTGTATGACTTCGTCGTATATAATGAGCTATTCGTCGGCGATCTACGGCTCCCTGAACCGCAGCCTGGATTTCCTCACGGGGAAAAGCAGTCCCGGCAGGAAGCGGGCCGCGGAAGACGCCGAGCCGGAGGAGCAGATGCCGGCGGGCTACAACGTGCTCATAGTGGGCGCCGGGGGGTTCGGCTCAACTCTTTCGGACATCCTTGCGGAAAACGGCAAAAAGATACTGGAGGTGGATTTCGACCCGGTGGTGGTCTCCGAACGGAGGAGCATGGGGAAATCCATCATATACGGCGACGCCGAGAGCCCGGATTTCGTTTCCCAGCTGAAGCTGGAGAACGTGCGGTGGGTGATCTCCACCATCCACGACGTGACGGCGGTGCGGCACATACAGACAGCCCTCGGGAACGCCGGCTACGGCGGAGTGTTCGCTACCGCCTGCGACCTTGAGGATATGTCGGAGATGCGGTCCCTTAAGGACGTGGACGTTGTTTTTGACCCCAATTATGATGCAGCAAAGGAGGCTGTGACACTTATGTATGAAACAGAAATGAAGCGGAGAGCGGAACGTATCCAGAAGGCGGTGGACGAGACCGGCGGCCATTATATCATCTGCGGTTTCGGCAGGATGGGCCGCCAGATAGCCAAGGACCTGAAAAACGAAAACGTTCCTTTTGTGATCATCGAGGACAACCCCGAGCATTTTGAAGAGCTGGAGGAAGGAAAGGTGCTTTACGTGAAGGGGAACGTGGCCTCCGACAAGACTCTGGAGCAGGCGGGCATCAAAAGGGCGAAGGGCCTCATTGCCGTGTATCCCACCGACGAGCAGAACGTGTTCATAGTGCTCACGGCCCGCAACCTGAACGCGGATCTGGATATAGTGGCGAGAAGCATAGAAGAAGAGAACGCCGACAAGCTGAAGCGAGCGGGAGCCAACAAGGTGATATCGCCCTATCTTTTCGGCGGCAGAAAAATGGCGGCGGCTATCCTGCGGCCTACGGTGTTCGATTTCAACGAGCGCACCTATCACGGCAATTCCTTCGACATTCTGTTCGAGGAATTCACCGTTGCCGCCGGGAGCCATCTGGTGGGGAAGACCATCCGGGATTCCAATTTCCGCGGGGAGTATCACGTGACCATAGTGGCGGTGAAGCATCCCGACGGCGAGATGATAGCCAATCCCGAGCTGGAGACCGTGTTCGAGGCGGGGGACAAGGTAGTGGTCATCTGCAACGAGGAACAGCTCAACAGAATGAAAGAATCTCCCGATTTCGAAGAAAACGCATAACGGAAAAAGGCCGGCGGAGAGCCGGCTTTTTTCCGCCGGGAAACGCGCCGTAACGGATACGGAACAATAAGAAAAAAGTTTTTAAGGAGCTCCGATTTGTCTTTATTTATCGAAGAAGCGCTGAAGACGGTTCTGCCGGCAGCGCTGTTGTTTTGTCTGGCGTCCGCCGCTTTTGCAGGGACCTTTGTGGAAAAATACGGCGATTTCGAGGCAAAGAAAGCCTGGGACAAAGCCAATATAACCTCCGCCGCCCCTCCCTTTGATTTCAGTATCGGCGGCGTCCCTGCGGAAAAGGTGAAATGGATCTGCGGCAGTGAGAAGCCCCGGACAGTCACAGATTTCGCGGGGACCGCGAGCCCTGCGGAAAGGACCGTCACGGAGATAAACTACACCGCGCCGGACCCGGGGCTGCTGGTCACCGTGGAAAAAACCGATTATCCCGGCTGCCCCGTGACGGAATACCGGGGGTCCGTAACCAATATCTCGGAAAAGGCGTCTCCCCGCATATCCGGCGTAAAGGCGTTTTCGGGAAAGCTGGCTTCCTTTCGGGAAGGCGTAGTGCACTACAACCGGGGCAGCAACGCTTTTCCCTGCCTTCCGGAGGAATACGAGCCCCTGACCGCCCCCGTGAGCCCGTCGAAGCCCTTTGAGATAGGGGTGGAGAAGGGGCTTCCCACCGCGGGCTTTCTGCCCTGCGTCAACGTGAAGGGCGCGGGAAGGGGCGTGATAGCGGCCCTGGACTGGCAGGGCAGCTGGACCGTAAGACTGGAATCCCGCCGGGGGATGAATATCTCCATGGGGCAGAGGGAAACCGATCTGTCGCTTCTGCCCGGGGAAAAGATTTTGGTGCCGGGGGCGGTGTTCCTGTTTTACAAAGGGGACGACCGGCAGGAAGGGCAGAATATCTGGCGCCGCTGGATCATAGAGCACAACCTCTTGAGGAACACCGGCAGAAGGGATTTCAGGGAAAACGTGTTCATATGCAGCGACCTTCGGGGCTACGACGAGGATATGAAGCATATAGCGAACCCCCTGATAGGCGAGATAGGCAGAAAATACAACGCGGCCTACGAATTCGACTACGGCGGCTCTGCCGGCTGGTTCGGCATGGGGAACATGGCCCCCGGCGCCACCGGCAACTGGAGCATCGCGGAAAACTACGGCGGGGGAAGGCTGCGGGAGCTTTCCGACAGGCTGCGGGAAAAGAATATAGGCTTCTGCCTGTGGCTGGAGCCGGAAAGGTGCTACAAGGGCACCGAAGCGGCGGAGGCCCTGGGGGAGGAGAACGTGCTCTTCGACGGCGATATGGGGCTTGTGGATTACGGCAGGCCCGCCGTGCAGAGATATATACTCAACCTTCTGGACGGCCTGGTGAAAAACCAGAAGCTTACCATATACCGGCAGGATTTCAATATATGGAACGAGCCCTTCTGGAGCGAAAAGGACAAGCGTGAGGCCGAACGGCTGGGCATCCCCCGGACGGGGATCACCGAGAACCACGCCGCCGAGGGGTATATAGAAACCTGGACGAAGCTGGAAGAAAGGAACCCGGGGCTGGTGTTCGATTCCTGCGCCGGGGGCGGAAGGCGCAACGACCTTTCCACCCTGCGTTTTTCCTTCATGCACACGAAATCGGACTACTGGGGCCCCGCCGTCAGCCAGCAGTGCCAGGTGTTCGGCGCCCTTTCGTGGTTCATCTTCGTGGGCACCGGCTTTCAGGATACCTCC
>JAGDAG010000294.1 GCA_017959625.1 Abditibacteriota bacterium
GCCTTCTTCAGGTCCTCGGGGTTCACCTTGCCGGCGCTGAAACGGAGCCTCATGGTCTTGCCGTCCGGCTGGCAGCGCAGCTCCGCCACCTGCAGGCCAAAATTCCAGGGGCCCCAGAAACGGGCGTCCCCCTCCGTCCTCATAGCGGCGGCGTTCTTGGCCCAGTCGTATTCGCCGGGAGAGATGGTGGAGGCGTATTTGTACCGCTCCCCGCTGCCGCGGAAGGCTCCCAGTATGTCGTGGTGAAAAAGCAGATAAAAGGGCACGTCCACGCCGTCGGCGCCGGTGGCCTCCACCGTCACGGCATCCTCGTCAAAGGTATATACGGTCCTGCCCACGCCGGGAGTCTCCGAGATGATCCGGCTGCCCTCCCGGACCGCCGAGGCGGCCTTCAGCTGGCCGTCGACGAAGAAGTAGGCGGAATAGATGCCTTCCACCGTGTTTTCCAGAAATTCCTCTCCGCCGAATTTCAGGCTGGACAGGTTGCCCGTCTCCGGGGATACGGAGGCGGTGTAGGCCGCCGCTTTGATATCAAAGCCCATGTCCCCCGAGGGAGTGATCTCCAGGGCGCAGCAGGCCGCCGCGCAGAGCATGAGCAGCAAAACAAATAGCTTTTTCATATTATTTTCTCCTTGAACAAATATCGTCAGTCATCTTCGCCGCAGACGTCCTCTCCGGACTGTCCGTCCAGCTCGCCGACCTCTATCCTGCGGCCGTCCTTCATATTGAGCACCAGATTGCGGCTGCGGGTGCTGGCGGAAGCGGTCACGCTTTCTATGGGGCATTCGCCCTTAGAGGGATAAAGCACCGTCACCAGCCGCCTGCTTTTCTCAAAGGAACCCTTGCGGGTGGGGGTATTGATCTCCTTGTGGTTCTGTTTGGCGTAGCTCCCCGGGAGCCAGCCCTGGAAATAGGGCTCGTGGCGGCCTATCATATTTATGGTCTCCCCGTCCCTGTCGGAGAAGAGCATGGTGAGGGTCACTCCGTCTCCGAAATCGGCCCGGCAGGAGCCGGCGTCCTGGCTGTATCCGCAGTCCTCCAGGTGCCACATCTGCTCGTAGGTGCGGGTCCTGTCGTCGGGAGCGTTGAACCTGTCGCAGACCACCAGGAAAGGCTCCGCGCCGGGGATATCCTTCAGAAGTATGAGCCGGCGCCGGTGGGTGGTCATATCCCAGTCGTCGCCGTAGCCCTGAACGTATTGGGATTCCGCCCAGTCCCTGTCGGGCCTGAGCTGCCAATTGACGTCGGCCTTCTTGTTGATGTCCTCGGGCTTAAAGTCGTTTATGGGACGCACGTTCTGTCCCTTGCTGTCTATGAGCACAGTATTGTGGCTGCGGGTGGACAGCACGTAGTCCCTCATGTCCGAAGCGTCGTAGGAATAGTGTCCTCCCTCTGTGAGCATCTTTTTGCCATAGGCAAAGAGGAGCACGTTGAGCTTGTCGTCATGCTGGTGGCCTCCCCAGCCGTAGGGGCCGCAGTCCATGTAGGCCCACAGGGCGTCGGGTTCCCAGCTCGTCCGGAACACCACAGCTCCGGCGTAGGGGAACACGTAGGAGAGAAAGTCCGGCTCCCGGGCCCCCTCTTTGCCGGCATACCACTGAAAGAGAGGGTTGTCCGGAAAGAGCTCCAGAGCCGCGGCGCTGGTGGATACGGCGTTGGCCTGCCCTCCGTCGTTGAGGGAGGGGCAGACTCTGTCGGGCCGGGCCAGCTTGCAATACATCTCATACATGGGCTCCAAGCCGTCGTAGTAGCCCTCGGGCACCGCGCCTCCCAGGCTCTTCAGGGTGTTGGCGGCGGCCAGATAGTTGTTGATGCACACTCCGTGATAGCCCACGGTCATCTCATACTGATAGCCGTCGGGGAAGTTCTGCACCTTGTATTCGCCCATCAGGGTGTCGGTGGCGAACTTCATCCACTCGGTCGTGTCGGTGATGAAGGGCCACAGCAGGCACAGCTTGATGACCCCGTGCATCTCCATCAGCAGCCAGTTGTGGGTGTGGTGAAAGTTCACCAGCCGCCAGCCGTGCTCATACACGGACACGGCAAAGTCGGTGATGAGGCTGTCGGTGATACTGGGCGAAGGCAAAAATGCGTAGAGATTCTCCGTCCAGCGCTGCATCCTGAGGCCTGTTTCGATGGTGCGCCAGCAGCAGGTCTCGTAGCTCAGGGCGTTTTCGGGCACTATGGCCTGCCGGATCCAGCTCTCAAACTGATCCGCATAGACCTCCGCCGCCTTCTCGTCGCCGCTGGCCGCGTAATACCGGGCCAGATCGGCCCATTCCGCATGGCGGTTGATGCCCCAGGTCCACTCCATATAATTGTTATAGGTGTGGTTGGACTCCCAGTCGATCCTGTGGTCCTCGAAGGTGTAGCTGACCCCCTGGCTGGACACCGTGTAGTTCAGGGCCGGCTGGGCCTTCTTCTTGAGATCGGCTATCTCCTTGTCGGTGTATTTTTTGTCGAGCCAGCCGCCGATGAGCTGCTCCCTGTCCGCGTGCTTCCGCACGTATTCGGCAAAGACGTGCTCCGCCTCGGCTATTTTGTCCTGTTCCACCAGCCCTTTGATGGGGGCCAGCTCCGGGATGGAGAGGTCCAGATGATGCAGGAAAAAGTCCTGCCTGGTGGTCCGGGGCCCCTGCTGGGCCCACACTGCCGCCGCCGCGATGAGCAGCGCAAATATAAGTATAGTTTTCATATCTGCTCCGATATGCGATCAATTTATTGCCTCGTAAATAAAGGGGATAACTGCCTCAGCCCACATTCTTCCGTGAGCCTTAAGGCCCCGGGCGCTCATATGTATTCCATTCCCTCCGCCGTCCCGCATATCTCCCGAAAGAACGTCGGTATCCGGCCCTTGCAGCGACACGCCCGCTTGCCACAGTCTTCCATGGACCTGCCTTATCTGCCACACCCGTTTTTCGGCGCCGTTTTGATACGATACCTTAGCGGTGAACCACGGAAACTCCCAACCGGCTCTCGTTTTGCTCTCGCCTATTATCCTCAGCATTTTGCCAAAGCTGCTGGCAGGCGGCTCGTAGGCGTCGCTTTCTCCCTGGTGCCACAACACGGCCCTGAAGCCGCCCTTGCCCAGCTTTTCTATTCGTGAAGCCAGGACTTCAAAGATGTCGCCGCCCGGCTCCCAGTCGTTCAGACAGGTGCCGCCGAAGCCGCAGGGCACTACCCCCACGGGAACGCCGAATTCTTCCCAGAGCCTGTCGCAGAAGGAGGGATACAGGCTCCCGCCGTCTGTATGGTCCTGAGGCCCCGGGACCGGGTCGTCTGCCGGAGCCCACGCCAGGGTGTCAGAGGCAGCTCCCATTCTGTATGTCTGGAGCTGCCTTTCTTCGCCGCAGCAGGTAGAGTTGGACTGGCCCGCCGTCACGAACACTTCCCCCACTCCCACGTGCTCCCTGCGGGCAAGGGTCCTGCCCGCGGGAGTTTTGATATCCAGAGAATACCAGCCCCCTGCCGGACAATCCACCCAGGCTGAAAAGCCCCCGGCGGGATCGGTCCTCAGGGTCTTAGTCACAGTAAAGGGAGTCCTGCCCGGATCTTTGCCGGCGATCTTTACGACCACGGATCCGCATTTTGCCCTGCCGGACACCAGCACCCTGCCGTGATATTTGTCCCGCCGCTGAAAGACCTGATACTCGGCGGGAGACAGCAGCTCTCCGGACTGCGAAAGGGCGGGAGCCGCCCGGAGCCTTTCCCTATCGGTCACGGGCAAAAACTCTATATCAGCCGACACGGTCTCCCCGGGAGCGGCGTCCAGAGTCAGCACGGGACAGTAGTGAGCGAAGGGCCCCCAGAAATAGGCGTCTCCGCTCGTCCGCATGGCCGTGAAACCCCGGACCCAGCGGTAGTCACCTGCCGGAAAACTGCCCTTTGGATCCTGCAGCTCCCGGCCGTCGCCCACGCAGCATATATGCCTGTTGAGAGTGAGCGCATAGCTCAGGGGGACCTCCGACGCGGCGGCGAGGGTGATGGTAAGACCCTGGTCCGAGAAACGGTACTCCACCCTGCCGATACCGTCCGCATAAAACACTACGCGGTTTTCGCCGAGCTCCCGTCTGTCGGGCAGGACGTTTCCTCCCGGCGCATGGAGGACCGAAGTCGTCACCCCGGCCAGCTCGTTCTCCGCAAAATCGGCGCCTCCCGAGACCAGACTTGTCAAATAGCCTTTTTCTTCGAGCACACAGTCATAATTGGGGCCGAAGACCTCCGCAGAGGTCCCGTCCGGTCGTATCACGGCCGCCGGAGAGCAAGCAGCCGGGAAAAGCGCAAACAGCAATATAAGTATCTGGCATATGTATTTCATTGACTTCTCACAAAAAGCGACCCGCGCCGAGCCGCAGACCGCGGTACGGAAACGGCCTCTTGCCTGTCCCCGAATATTTTTTCAAGTATAGTATAGCATACTTCGGGCATTATTTTTGCGTTTTGGTTTGAATTGCCGCAAACAATATGCTATAATAATAATACTACTTTTTACCGAAACGATACGGAGCATAAATGAATCTGCTGTTTTGTTTGCTGATCCTTCTTCCCGCGGCCGGACTGACACTCTCCCTGGTCATCAGGGACCCCCGGGCGCGTAATGCGGCTGTTATCGCGGTTTCCGCGCTTATCCTTGCGGCGGGCTGCGCCGTCGGCGCAGGAGCGATAGTAAATCAGGCAGGACCTTCCATCGCTTTTTCGCATAAAACGGCCCATATCCTGTCCGGCTGTATCACCGGCGCCGACGTCCTGCTTTTGTTTTTTGTAATGTGGTGCGGCGTCAGAAAACGCCGTTACACCTCCCCTTTCCTTGCCGGCGGACAATTCGTTCTGCTGCTCTTTTTTGAAATATATGCCCGTCCCGAAACTGACCTGCCTCTCTTTGTCGACCAGCTTTCTCTCGTGCTGCTGCTTCTGGCCGCCGTGATCGGGCCTCTTATACTCATTTTTTCCGCCGGCTATATGCACGTCCATGAAGCCCACAAGGGCGGAAAGTCCCGGCAGAACGTTTTTTACGGCATCATATTTGCCTTTCTTTTTGCAATGTTCCTTTTGGCGGCATCGGACAACATCTGCTGGCTTTACACCTTCTGGGAGATCACCACGGTATGCTCGTTCCTTTTGATACAGTTCGACAAAACGGAGGAATCCGTGCGCAACGCCTTCAGGACCCTGGATCTCAATATGCTGGGAGGCTTCTGCTTTATTTCCGGGATAATACTTCTTTCTTTGTTCTGCAACACGGTATCGCTGCACGATATATGCAAGCTGCGGCTTGCCGGCTCTCTTTCCGGGAACTTTATCGCTCTGGGCATAGTGCTTTTGTGCATCGCGGGCTTTACCAAAGCGGCCATGTTCCCCTTCCATAACTGGCTTCTCGGCGCCATGGTGGCGCCCACGCCGGTCTCGGCTCTGCTGCACTCCTCCACCATGGTGAAAGCGGGAGTATATCTCGTTATACGCCTTTGTCCCGTTATTTCCGGCACCACCCTGGGGAGCATAGTGGCCGCAGCGGGAGGCTTTACCTTTATGGCAGCCTCGGTGCTGGCGGTAAGCCAGTCCAATGCAAAAAAGGTCCTGGCATATTCCACCATAGCGAATCTGGGGCTTATAATCTGCTGCGCCGGCATAGGCACAAAGGCCGCCCTGGGTGCCGCCATACTGCTTATGATATTCCATGCGGTAAGCAAGGGCATGCTCTTCCTTGCCGTGGGCACCATAGAACAGACCATCGGCAGCCGCAATATAGAGGACATGCAGGGGCTCTTGAAAAAAATGCCCTTTACCACAGCCGTCACGGCTGTGGGCATCATATCCATGCTGCTGCCTCCCTTCGGGGTGCTCCTCACCAAATGGATCGCCATCGAAGCGGCGGTGTGGAGCCCGCTGGTACTGATGTTCATCATACTGGGCAGCGCCTTCACCATAGTCTTCTGGGCAAAATGGATAGGGATCATATCCACCATGTCCTACAAGCCGCGTTATGAGAGAGAAAACACGCTGCCCTGCATGCGCACGGTGCTTTCGGCGCTGCTGGGCCTGGTGCTTTTGTGCAGCTGCTTTATAGGCTTTATATACAAGGCCGTTCTGGAAAGCTACGTGGAAGGAGCCATGCTTTTCAACAGCTATTCCGAGAGCCTCCGCCTGGATATAAACGATATGTCTGTCATACGGCTGTCGGGGATAACCGGCGACACCGTGGGCGGCTTTGCCGTGATGGCGGTCTTCCTGCTGATATTCATACTGATGCTTTTCATTCCCTGGATGGTCAGCAAGACCAAGTCGGAGATCATCCGCCCTCCCTACTTCGGAGGAGAATTATACGGCAACGATATCAGAGGCATCGATTTTATGGGGCCGAAGGACAAAGTCGAGCAGGTCATCGTCCGCAACTACTACTTCAGGGGCGTCTTCGGCTCCGATACCCTGGCGCGTTTGTTTTTGTCGGTTTCCATCGGCATCATTCTGATAATGGTGGGCGTCACGCTGTAGGGAGACAGAAATGATAAATATTATCACCATAATAATCACAGTCCTTTTTGCTCCTTTGGCAGGGGCGGTCATAACCGGCGTCGACAGGCGTATAACCGCCAGGTTCCAAAGCAGGATCGGCCCTCCGGTACTGCAGCCCATATACGACGTCCTCAAGCTTCTGGGCAAGGAAAGGGTGGCCGTGAACGCCATGCAGATCATCTACGTCATAGGCTCCCTGGTCTTCGCCATCCTCAGCCTGCTCCTCTTTGTGCTGAGGTCGGACTATCTGATATTGGTCTTCGTGCTGGCCTTTTCCACCGTGTCGCTCATAGTGGGCGCCACCAGCGTCCGCTCCCCCTATTCCAAGATAGGGGCCCAGCGGGAGATCATACAGATACTGGCCTACGAGCCGGTGATCATCCTCATGGTGGTGGGCATGTATCTGGTGACGGGCAGCTTCAACATAGGGAGCATCGCCGAACACGAGGGCTGCCTCTTTGCCCAGCTGCCGCTGGTGTTCGTGGCCTTTTGCTATGTGCTCACCATCAAGCTGCGCAAGTCGCCCTTTGACTACTCCACCAGCCATCACGGCCACCAGGAGCTCATCAAGGGCCTCACCACCGAGTTCAGCGGCCTGCAGCTGGCCCTCATAGAGATCACCCACTGGTATGAGGCGGTGCTCTTTATCGGCATGCTGTCCCTGTTTTTCGCCCACCCCCTGTGGCTGGGCATCCTGATAGCCCTGGGCGTCTATTTCTGCGAGATCATTCTGGACAACGTGTGCGCCAGGACCACCTGGCAGTGGATGCTGCGTTTCACCGTGGTGCTGGGCTTTTCGCTGGCCATGACCAACATCATCTGGCTGTATCTGAAGTATTAGGAGACATTTATGAAACTTATCCAAAAAGCAGCCGGAAAATCACCCTGGATCATCCATTACGACTGCAACAGCTGCAACGGCTGCGACATAGAGATACTCGCTTCGCTGACTCCGATCTACGATGCGGAACGCTTCGGCGTGGTGAACGTAGGCAACCCGAAGCACGCCGACATACTCATAGTCTCCGGTTCGGTGAACTACCGCAGCAGGAGAGTGCTGGAAAACATCTGGAGAGAAATGCCCGGCCCCAAGGTGGTGATCGCGGTGGGAGCCTGCGCCTGCACGGGAGGCATTTTTTCGGATTGCTACAACATAATCGGAGGCGTGGACAAGGTGCTGCCGGTGGATATATACGTGCCGGGCTGCGCTCCCAAGCCTGAAGCGATACTGGACGCAGTGGTCCGGGCCACGGAAAAGCTCGTGCACAAAAGGGAAGAACTGGCCGCGCGGCAGGCTGAGCACGTTGCCAAACTCCGGGCAAAGGATCCGAAAGGAGGCAGAAATGCTGAAAAACAGTAAAGACATAACCATTGACGAGCTTATAAGCTGCGTTTCCAATCTGAAATACCGGGGCTTCAGGTTCGTCACTGCCAGCTGCGCCGACAACAGAGACGGCACCTTTTCGCTTTATTATCATTTCGACAAACAGCTGGAGCTTGAAAATATCGCTCTCACAGTAAGCAGGGACACCGCCATCCCTTGCATAACCACGCTTTATTTGTGCGCCTTTCTCGTGGAGAATGAGATGAAGGAGCTTTTCGGGCTTACTATCGAAAATATCGCCATCGACTATGAGGGGCGCATGTTCCTCACCGAAGACGCTCCCCGGGAGCCCATGACTTACGGCGCCAACATACTGATAGAAAGAAAGGAGGAAGAAAGCTGATGGAAGACAATTCCTTCAACAGTCTGATCCCCTTCGGCCCCCAGCACCCGGTCCTGCCGGAGCCTATCCAGATAAAACTGGTGCTGGAGGATGAAAAAATAATCAGCGCCGAACCCGCTATCGGCTACGTGCACAGAGGCCTGGAGAAGCTGGCGGAGAAAAAGGATATACACCAAAGCATATACGTGGTGGAAAGGATCTGCGGCATCTGCAGCTTTATGCACGCCCTCTGCTATTGCCAGGGACTGGAAGAGCTTACGGGAACGGAGGTCCCTCCCAGGGCCCGCTATCTGCGGACCATCTGGGGGGAGCTCCACAGGACCCACAGCCACCTGCTTTGGCTGGGGCTCATGGCGGACAGCTACGGCTTTGAATCGCTGTTTTATCAGTGCTGGCGCATAAGGGAAAAGGTGCTGGATATCATGGAGGCCACCGCAGGAAGCAGAGTCATAATCTCCGCAAACATACTGGGCGGCGTCCGGCGGGACATAGGCCCCGATATGCTCGGGCATATACAAAAAACGGCAAAAGAGATCGCGGACTCGCTGCGGGACATAGAAAAAGTTTTCCTCAACGACTATACGGTGTGCCATCGCACCCAGGGCATAGGGATCCTCACAAAGGAGGAGGCCTACGAACTCGGCGCCGTAGGGCCCGTGCTCAGGGCGTCGGGAGTTCCTCAGGACGTCCGCAGCCTGGGCTATGCCGCCTACGGGGAGCTGGATTTCGAGCCGGCAACGGAAACCGCCGGCGATTCCTATGCCCGCACAAAGGTACGGCTGAAGGAGCTCCGGAACGCGCTGTCTCTCATAATACAGGCTGCGGAAAAGATCCCGGAAGGAGAGATCAGCGTAAAGCTTGCCCGTAAGCCCGAAGGGGAAACGGTCTCCCGCCTGGAACAGCCCAGAGGGGAATGTCTTTATTACATAAAGGCAAACGGCACGGACGTGCTTTCGAGAGTAAGAGTGAGGACCCCCACCTTTGCAAACATCCCTGCCCTGCTCAAAATGCTGCCGGGGCACCAGCTTTCGGCGCTTCCGGTGATCCTGCTTTCCATAGATCCCTGTATCAGCTGTACGGAGAGGTGACGGTATGTTTGAGTTTTTAAGGCCGGTTTTCAGAAATCTTCTCCGGAGGCCATCTACCAGAGAATACCCCTTTGCCGTTCGGGAGCCCTTCCGGGACGCCAGGGGGCATATAGAAGGCATCGACAGGGAAAAATGCGTCTTCTGCGGGATATGCGCAAAAAAATGTCCCGCAGACGCCATCCGCGTCGACAGGCAGGAAAGAGTCTGGGAGCTTGACAGCTTCAAATGCGTGGTATGCAGCGTGTGCGCCGAAAGCTGCCCCAAAAAATGCATTTCCGTCAGCCCCGTCCACCGCGCCCCCGCAGGTGAAAAAAGCCGCTGCGCCATAGAAGGCGCGAAAATGGAAACGCCGAAAAAGCCGGCGGGGATAAACAAAGAAGCGTGCGTTTTCTGCGGGATATGCGCAAAGGCGTGCCCGGAGGGGGCTATATCCGTGGACAGAACGGAAAAGATGTGGTCTTTGGATAAAGAAAAATGCGCCGGCTGTATGGCCTGCGCCGAAAAATGCCCTAAAAAAGCCATTATCGCCGAATAGCGGCCATAGGGCAGCGAAACCAAGCGGCAGTTTTTAAGAAGCATCCCCCCTTGTTTTACGGACAGCCGCCGACTCTAAAAAATAACGGGTCTCTTTCTTTTGGAAAGAGACCCGTTGCAAAACTTATGATCCCCCAATTTCAGATGGTGCGGGCAAATTCTTTTATTTCCTTAAGCTTCTTTTCCGATTTGTTTTCCTCTCCCCAGGCCGTGATGATACCGCTGTTCCCTATGCCCATAAAGCCGAGCATATCCTTGAACTGACAAACAGAGGCGCTATAGACCCCGTCGGAGGCGGAGCTGAGGAGCAAAGCCATCCGGCGGACCTTTTCCGGACGCATCAGGGCGTAAAACCTCTGGACCGCCGCCTGCAGCTGGGCAGACGGTGCAAAATAATAAACGGGGGAAGCCAAAACCACAAATTCCGCTTCTCTGAGAAGGGGATATATCTTCTGCATATCATCCTTCAGAGCGCACTCTCCGTTCCCCTTGCCGTGGCAGTATTCACAGGCGCGGCACCCTTTTATATCCATACGTCCCACGTTCATTATCTCCACGCTGTGCCCGGCAGCCTCGGCGCCTTCCTTAAAAGCGGCGCACATAGCCGCGGTGTTGCCTTTTTGTCTGGGACTTCCGTTAAGTATCAGGACTTTCATTCATATCCTCCGTAAAACACTCTTCATTTATCATTTCAAACAATGCCAGATAGCATCCGTGAGCCGCATAAACGTCCCCCAGGGCTCTGTGGGCGTTTCGGTTCTCTACGCCCAGCCTGCCGCACAGGGCCTCAAGACTGTGGGAAAGCCGGCCGTATTTCTTTTTGGTAAAAACTCTTCTGCTCAGCTGCATGGTATCGAGGTAGGGGTTCGGAAGATCTCTCCCCGATACCAGGCGGGAATAATAGCTCAGAAAACGCAGGTCGAAGGTCACGTTATGCCCTATTACCGGCAGATCGCCCACAAAAGCCAGAAAGCCGGGAATGACCTTCCCGGCGGGAAGAGAAAACCGCAGGGTCTCCGAAGAGATGCCCGTCAGCCTTGTTACATCCGGGGGGACAGGGCCTTCCGGCCTGACGGTTTCGCTGAATTCCTCTTTTACGGCAAAGCCTTCCACCCGGACGGCGGCGGCTTCGATTATCTCGGCTCCCCGGAACGGGTCAAGGCCCGTGGTCTCCAGGTCGAGACAAACGTAATCCGCCGGCAGCCGGTCAGGGTCCGGCCACTTGTGAAGCGTTATTCTTTGTTCAGCCATTCGGCAAGGGCCTTTCTGCCCTCCGGTGACAATTCGTCTGCCATTTTCATGAGCATCTTCAGCTTTTCCGCCTCGCCCGCTCTCCGGAAACCTGCCTCGGGCCCCGCTTCGGGAGGAACTGCATCTCTTCCCAGATAGCGGACGGTTATCCTGCTTTTATCGGCATTGAAATAATCCATCAGGGCGTTGGCCAGATTCACAGCCTTCACTGCGCTGAGATTGCCTTCAAAAAACATCCCGTTATCCAGATCTATGGGCCAGTTGAGATACGCCTTGTCCTCGTAGCAGAAATACTCTCTCGTCCCGGGGATGGTGAATTTGCTCAGATCCGTGCCGGGATGATCTTTGAGAAGCCTGTTTGCCAAAGCCTTTACCATTTTCATCCAGGTTTTGGACTTGGTGAATATTACTTCTTCATCATCGCCGTATTTAAGAGCGTATGCCTTGGTGTAGGCCATATTCGGAATATTATTCCAGTCTATCACAAAAGTCTGTTCGTTCTGTTCCATTGATGCGCCACTCCTTAAAAAATCTGTTTTTCTTCCAAAGACTGAACACTAATATTATTATATCACAAGATATATTATATTTGTAAGAAATACAGGCCATATACCGATAAAACGGGGAGTCTCCCGAAAAAGACGCCCCGTTTTTACGCTATCCTCTTCTTTTCATCTTCTCATACTCTTCGTCGGGGATATCCGCATCTCCGAAGGAGCACGAGCAGGGAGGCTGGCCCGGCAGATGGGCGAGAGCGGGATCGGCGCAGTAATAGTCGTTGCGGTACTGCTCCCGGTTTTCCTTTTTCCTCAGATCCGGACACTCTATGGGAGCGTTGCCGGAAAAGAGAGATTTAAGCCCCAGGGTCCCGAGCATGGTCATATCCACCGCGGTATATACGTCTATTGCGTTTTCCTTTCCTTCCCTGTCCAGAATGGAGTCAAGGAAATACTGCATGGTGAAAAAGTCCGAGCCTCCGTGGCCTTCCACCGATTTGGAAAGCTCGTTTTCATTATCAAACACCGGAGTGTAATAGTCGCCTTTCTTCTGGTCGTGTATCCAGGTGTGCAGCTTGTCCCACCGTTCTCCGTAGCGGTCCGATTCCATATGGCCGTTGGTGCCGTAAACGCAATACCATATGGACTCCTCCTGCCGGCGGTAGCCCGAGGTGAGGAACTTGCCCATACCGCCGTTCTCAAACTGGACGCAGAGCATAGAACCGTCGCCCTTGCGGGCAGTGTAGGTCCTGTTGAGCCTGTTGGGGTTCTCGAATGCCACCACCTTCACCGGCCTGAGGCCCGTTATGCTTATTATGGGGCCTGCCGCATGGGTGCAGTAAAAGGTGGAGGGCGCCCAGTTGCGCCAGTGGTTCCGTTCCCCGTAGGTGATATCGGCCCAGATAGGCTCGCAGTCGTGGACGTATTCCCCTTCGCCCTGCAAAAACTCTCCTATATCGCCTCTGCGGTAGATCTTGCGCATCTCCCAGGTGCTGCGGAAGTAGGAATAATTTTCGGCATAGGTATACACCTTGCCCGAGCGTTCCACAGCCTCTATCAAAGCCACAGCCTCCGCCATGTTCTGCATACACAGCACCTCGCTGGTGACGTGTCTGCCGGAATCAAGGCATCTCACCGCATACGGAGCGTGCTCGGTGGCATAGTTTGCCAGCACCACCGCATCCATATCATGCTCCAGAAATTTGTCAAAGTCTTCATACAGGGTCACTTTTTCCCCGTATTTCTCCGCCAGATTGCGGCAGTTCTCCAGAGCGGGCCTGTATTTGTCGCATATGGCCACCAGTTCGGCGTCGGGATGCTGGCTCATGACTCCCACCATAGTGGAGCCCCGGCCTGCGCCGAAAACTCCGATCCTGATTTTTTTACTCATGATATCTCCTTTCCTGGCGGCGTCCGCCGTTCGGATCGCAGCGGCTCCGCCGGTTTTTATTTCCGAAAAATAAAGCGTTATCAGATCAGCGTTTCTTTTTTAAAATGCTCACGCCGTCCACCCTTATGGAATCGCTGCCGCTTTTCCAGTGGATCCTGTATTCCGCCTGTCCGCCGGTCCATTCAAAGGGAAGGTAAATATTTACAGGCTCTCCTGCGGGCAGCTCCTTCCGGGAGATATCCCTTCCCGCCGTGTCTGCTTCGGAGCCGGCAGCTACCACGTCTGCTTCGCACACGTCTTCGCCGTCTCCTTTTTCGTCAAGCCTCATAATATTGAACACAGCCACGTACCGTCCGGGCTCCAACGGTTCGTAAGGCCCGTATATAACGGCTCCGTCCCGGGTCTCGCCGCTTACGGCTTTTCTGTATCTGTTGCCCTCGGCGTCGGTATAAACGTCTGCATTTATGGAGGGCAGCGCATCCGCCGGGTGATGCGCCGCAAGCTTGTAGTCCCTTATATCCTCTCCCGTTCCCTTCAGATCGTACGTCCTGAGGAGCACGCCCTGTTTTTTGGTCTTTCCATCAAAGGCCGCCTCAAGATATACCAAACCGTTCATGGGAGCAAACCTCATTTCAAGGGCCTCTCTTTTCCCCGGCTCCAGCATGACCTTCAGCGGTTCGCTGTCGGCGCCCGCAAGGGTAAACGCCGCTTCCAGGGCTTCGCCTGCGGTGTTCTTAGCCGTAAATGAAAGGGCAGCATCCTCCCCGCCCATACAGATGTCCTCTCCCGGAACGCTTAAGAGCAGCCTTTCGCTCTGCAGATATTCCTTTTCCAGAGCGGCGATCTCTTCGGCGCTGACGAACACGTATTCCTCCGGCAGCAGCTCGGCGATGCGTTCCACTATAGCGGAGTCATAGCCCCAGTTGCACAAAAAAGCATGGATAAAGGCAGGCTCGCCCTCCTTGACGGCAGGAAAGGACGTTATCTCCTTAGCCATGTGCTGCGCCGCATATTCCCTCCGGGTGTCAGAGGTGTCCCAGGTAGTGGAGGAACGCAGGACCGGCATGCCCCCGGCAGTCAGGAACACGCTGTCGCTGTAACGGGTAACGTTTCTGAAATAATCGGGAAACTGTCCCCCGAGCCACGGAAGCCCCTCCGCGATCTCCCATATTTCCTTTTCTGTCACGTGCATGGGAAACAATACCCTCAGATCCATCTTTTTCATGTATCTGTCCGTCAGCTCCAGAAAGCCTCCGAACACGGGGGCTCTGTCCTTATACCTTTTGCCGTAAAGCGCCGGATAAGTGTATCCCACCCCCGATACCGCCGCGCCGAAGGTATCGTTTTCCGTTGCAGTGGAATAATAATAGTCCATTATATCGGGAAGCAGTATGCACGATGCGGGAGATATGGTCCAGGTGATGGGGACGCTTCCCCTTTCCTTTCTGTGCCACCTCCTGGGCCAGTTATCCGAAGAGATAACGGGCAGATTGTCGCCGTCGGACATGGAAAAGGCCACGTAACGCTTAGCGCGGTCAAGGGTCAGCTTCCGGGGTTCCCTTTGCCTGAAGACCCCGGGACGGGCGCCGGAATGCACCGAGTAATTGTTGCCCCCCGCGGAGCCCACCAGAAAGTGTCCGTATTCCGCAAAAAGCCCTACTCCGGCATGCTCTCCGATACCGATATCCGTGCCGGCCCAGGGGTAGCCCATTATGGGAGTGTTGGCCGGCAGGCTTGACAGCAGCAGGTTGACAAAGGCCATTTCCTCCTTCGGCGCGGAGACCGCAGTGGCGCCGTCTATCCTGCCGGGGATCCAGAACACGAATATCTTATGCTGCACCAGATAATCCCTGATGTTGAAAACGTTCCAGTTAAGACAGGAGGCCGTGTGGTGATAGAGCTTGTCCCAAAGGGTCGCGTATGCCCAGTAGTAGGGCTGGGCGTTGTTTTCAAACATGCCGCGCATATCCAGCCGCACCGGCAGCCCGTACCGTTCCGCAAGCCTTTCCGTGCAGATAAGACAATCATTTACCGAAGCGTACATGGTGGCTGCGTTTATGGTGGCCGGGATGCGCCTGTCGGTGATAACGGCGCCCCTATAGTACTTTTTGAACTTTTTGACGGCGGCCTCCGGGGTGATACGGCTCACGGAATCGATATCCCCCCGTTCTTTCATCCAATCCAGCCAGCGGTTCTCCGCTTCGTCGTCTTTTGCGCATAAGAACAGCTGAGGACGGTCCCTGTTCACCAGCCCCTGCAGGCCTGCCAGCATCAGCTTGATATCATAAGGGAGCCCGGAGATATCCGTCACGTACAGATGCCGCGCCACCGGCTTCGAAACGGGAAAAATATCTTCCCCGGGAAACTCCGGCGCAGTATATTCCAGATCTTTGGGATCAGGCCCGGGCACGATCTCCTCCAGCATGGGGACGTCGGAACCCGGCTTTTCCGGAAGAGGCCCCTCCCATGCGTATATATCCGCCTTGTCTATCCGGATATCGCAGTTCTGATCCCAGCGGACCACAGCCTCTATCTCTTTATGCTTTTCCAGCACCTCGAAGGGCACGGGGTAAAGCATATAGTCTTCCCCGCAGTCCTTTATCAGAAAGCTGCTGTCTCCGTATTTGATCTCCCCCCTGTTGGCGGTAGCCATGATACTGAAGGCGCGTAACTCGGGCACGGAATCAGACTTGTCGATCTTTATACGGAACACCGCCGCGTACTTTCCCGGAGGAAGATCCCTGTACTGGCCGTAAAAAGCATATTCCGACGCGGCGTCCGCCACGCTGCAGAAGCGGGCAAGCCCGCCGGAAGCCTCGCTGTCCTTAACTATGGTCCCCGTCAGCCCGCCGCAATCTTCCGCCTCCCAGACCTCAAGGGGAGGAGCGGAAGTCCTGAACGCTTCCCCTCCCCTGACAAATTCGTCGGCAAAAACGCCGACGGCCAATAAAATAACGCATATTGCCGCTGAGATTTTTTTTACATACATCGACCCGGAACCCTTGGTGATTGATAATACTGCTTTTCATTATAGCACAAAAAACACAAAAAAAAAGCCCCTTCGGAGGCTTTTTTTACCGGGGCCCTGTTTTTCGGGGCCTTTCTTTCCGGAAAGGCAAAAAAAACGCCCCGGAGGGCGTTTTTGTTACTTGGCGGAATATTTCTTTTCCGTGCGGGACTCTTCTTTTTTTATCATGGGGAAATCTCCGCTTCCCATGCCGTAAAGGATATCGTCAAGAGCATCCTTCTGTTTTTTGTTCAGCATACTGCGCACCGACCTGTCGTATTCGTTATAGACGCCGCGCCGGGACGGCATGCTGCTTTGGGTCTGCATCTTTTTTCTGAATATCTCGTTAAGGCTGTCCAGCTGCCTTCTTTGCTGGACCGTAAGATCCAGGGGAGAGAGCAGATCGTAATCATAAAACCTGTCGCCGTAAATGAAATAGTCGCCGGATCTGTCTATGGTGTCCCGGCGCTTCAGGGATTCGTATCTGCTTTTCTGGCTGCTGGTCAGGATACGCTTGAAATCTTTTTCGTAACTGTTATAAAGCGGGCCGAATTCCACATAGCGGCCGCCCTTTCCCACGGGCCCAAAGCCGCCGCCCCTTTTGCGCTGGACGGTGAGGGCGTCCATATACTTCCGGTTGAGAGTATTCAGTTTTTTCTTCTGGCTGGAGGTAAGGCCGAGCCTTCTGGCAAGGGACCCGTCGGGGGAGATCATCCCCTGAAAGCCGTAGTAGCTTCCCCCGATGCCGGGAGTATAATAGTCGCCGGGCGCCTTTACAGATGGGAAATCCCCGGAATAGCTTTTGGAAGACGAACTTTTGCTCCCGGCGCTCTTTTTGACTATGGTATCGCCGAAGGCCGCGGACACACAGAACGCCAGCAGCAAAGCAAGTATAGGTATTATTTTGTTTTTCATGGTTTTCCCCCGATATATAATAACGAACCTGTCGGTCCATACATTTTTAATACATAAAAAGCCGCGGATTTGTTCCCGTTTTCCCGAAGCGGGCAAAAAACGGCCCTTATTGCAAGAAAAGGCGTTTTGTTGTATAATTATAATTAGTAAATATACCTTGGAGGATAATAATGGGCTATTTGTCGCTTTTCAGAAAATACAGATCGGAAAGCTTCAACGACCTGGTGGGACAGGACCACATCGTCCGCACCATTTCCAATTTCATAGCCTCAGGAAAGATCCCTCAGGGCTATCTTTTCTGCGGAACGAGAGGCACGGGAAAGACCACGGTGGCAAGGATAATTGCCAAGGCGCTCAACTGTGAACACGGACCTACTCCGGAGCCCTGCTGCAAATGCCATGCCTGCACCTCTATCAGAGACGGCAGCGCAGTTGACGTCTATGAGATGGACGCGGCCAGCAACAGAGGGGTTGACGACGTGGAAGCCATCGTGGAAAGCGTCCGCTACCGCCCGTCGGAGTTTCGCTACAAGGTATATATCATAGACGAGGCGCATCAGCTTTCCAACCAGGCAAAGGATGCATTCCTGAAAACTCTTGAGGAACCTCCTTCCTACGCAGTGTTCATACTTGCCACCACGGAGGCCCACAAGATACCGGTGACCATACGGAGCCGGTGCCAGCAATTCGATTTCCGCCGGGGGACCCCGGAAGCCATAGGCAGCCGCGTCGCATATGTGGCAGAATGCGAAAACGTGTCCATATCTCCCGGAGCGGTGATGCTCATCGCCCGGGCTGCGGCAGGCTCCTACAGGGATTCTCTCAGCATACTTGAACAGGTGATCTCCTTTGCCGGAAACGAAATAACCGAAAAGGACGTGACAAACGTTCTCGGTATGGTGGAAGAAGACATCCTGTTCGATATATCCCGGGCAGTCCTTGAAAAGGATATGGCAAAAGCCTTTTCCTGCTCCGACAGCCTGCTTTCCGGCGGAAAGGATATCAGAGACGCCATTCCCTGTATCGCCGGTTTTTTCAGAGATCTTATGGCAGTAAAGATCGGAGCCGACAAAAACAGAAGCGAAAAATGGTTCGAGACGGCTTCACGTTTCAGCGAAAGCAGGATAGCAGGCATAGTGGACACCTTTCTTTCTGCGGAAAAGACACTGCGCTATACCTCGGATGCGCGCCTGGCGTTCGAGCTTGCCTTTATGAAGGCCTGCGCTCCCGAAGAGACTGTCCAAACTGCCGCGCCGGCAGTCACGGCACGGCCCGCGCAGGAAGCCGATAAAAAGCCGGAAAAAGAACCCGTACGCATACTGCAGAAGGAAAAGCCTGCCGGAAAGGTTCGGGATACAAGGCCGTCTATAGATATAAACAATCTCAGGACCTTCTGGAAAAGGCTGCTGGAATACGTCCGGGTCCAGTATAAAAAGGTGCAGCTGGTGAAGGCCGCCGCAAACGCAGAGCTCAGAGAATATTCGGACGGGATCCTGTATATCAGGTTCCCCCATACCGACGGCTACAGCTGCAATCTGTGCCGTGAAGAACAGAAGACCCTGGAACAGGCGCTGGAGGACTGCTATCATTTTCATATCAGCCTTCAGTTTGACATCGAACCGGCAAAGGAGACCGCTCCGGAAACACACAAGCAGGAGACCGTGGCTCCTCCCGTCCCGGAAGGGCTGACAGGCGAAAAAGAAGAAGGCCCGAAAGAAACGGCCGAAAGCAGGGAAAACGAACCGGAAGCCGATTCTTATACAAACGACAATCCCTTCATAAAGGAAGAGCCGGCTAACGAAGACAATCTGCTGGAGGACCCCCGCTACGAGGATCATCCGATGCTGGAGAAGGTCAGGGATATCTTTAAGGGATCCACTGTAGAAACTATTGATAAATGATCAAGGAGATACAAATTGGCAAAGGGAAGAAATAATTTCGGCGGTTTCGGCGGCGGAATGAACATGCAGAACATGATGAAGCAGGCTCAGAAGATGCTTGCCGAACAGGAAAAGATCCAGGAAGAGTTAAATAATAAGATCTACGAAGCCTCCAGCGGCGGCGGCATGGTGACGGCAAAGGTCAACGGCGCCTGCTCTCTTACCGAGCTTGTCATCAAGCCGGAATGCGTGGATCCGGAGGATGTGGAAATGCTTCAGGATATGATAGTTTCCGCCGTGAACGAGGCTGTGAAGCAGGCCAGGGACGCCGAAGAAGAACAGCTCGGCCGCCTCACAGGCGGGCTGAACATACCCGGCCTCAAGCTTTGACGCACGTTCCCGTCCTGCTCGCTCTCGGAAGCAATCTGGGGAACAGGCAGGAAAACATAAAAAAAGCGTGCGCTCTGCTGGCTTCCGGCGTGACCATAGAAAAGATCTCAAGCCTGCGGGAAACACGCCCCCTGGGCGTTGAGGATCAGCCGGATTTCATAAACGGAGCGCTTTACGGCAAGACCGGGCTCACCCCCCGCGAACTGTTGTGTTTTATAAAAGAAACGGAAAAAAGCTGCGGAAGATATGAAACATACAGATGGGGGCCGCGGGTCATAGACATAGACATCATTTTTTATGACAATATTTTTTACAGGAGCGAAGAACTGGTGATACCTCACAGAGAGCTGAAAAACAGGGATTTTGTTACTGTGCCGGCTCTTGAGGTCATTCCGCAGAACAACGACCTGATCTGGAAAGGCTATATTACAGGAACAGCATAAACATGGATACAGACAAAACCTTCTACGAGATTCTGGAAGTAGATGAAACAGCTTCGACCGATACCATCAAGAAGCAGTATCACAGGCTGGTGCGCCAATACCATCCGGACATAGCAAAAAACCTGCACGAAGCCAACGAACTGTTCATTGCTCTCAACGAAGCATACAGGACTCTCAAGGACGCAAGCCTGCGGGAAGCATATGATTTCGGGCTGAACGAGGCGCGGGAATATGCCAAACAGCCCCACCCCAAAGAAGAAGAAATGCCCGCGGAAGAAGAGTTCGTCATAGAGACCCCCGAGGAGAGAAGAAAAAAGGAACTACTGTTCTCCGAACTCATAGAATCCGCCCGGGGGCTGATGAAGCAGTCCAAGCCCAACGAAGCAGACGCCATCCTGGACAAGGCTCTGGAGATCAGGCAGAATTCCCCGGAGCTGTGGGAGCTGAATGGCGATATCCACAGAAGCATGAGAAGCTTTGATATCGCGATGACATCCTATTCAAAGGCTGCCCAGCTCACCGGCAACAACAGCCACATAAGGGAAAAGCTTATGGACACCCTTGCCGAGCGCAGCGGAAAGCCGAGAAAGGCCACCAGTACTTCCACCAGCGCAAAAAAGAAGGGCGGCTTTTTCGGAAAAATGTTCAAATAGACCCTGCGGGCAAAAGCCCGCTTTTTTTTTATCATGGAATACTTTTTTTACAACGTATTGGACTCCACCATGACGGAGGCGGACAGGCTTCTTTCCATGGGACACACCTCTTTCTGCGTTATCGCTGACACACAGACAGCAGGCAGAGGCAAGCCCGGACGCAGCTGGCACGACGAAAAAGGCGGATCTCTGCTTATCAGCATAGCCGTCCCCCTTGAAAGAAGGCCGGAGGAATACAGCTTTGCCGCCGGACTTGCGGTAATAAATATGCTGAAAAAAAACTGCGGGCTTGAATGCAGCCTGAAATGGGTCAACGACGTATATTGCCGAAACAGAAAGCTGTGCGGCATTCTTTGTGAACAAAAGCTTAAGGACGGCAAGGCTTATATGATCGCCGGAATAGGCATCAACGTCCTCGAAAAGGCCTTTCCCGAAGGCCTGGACGCCACCTCGGTAGTCATAGAAAACCCTTCGGCAGCCCCCGCTCCCCGAAGCCTGGCAGAACCTCTTGCAGAGGAATTCCTGGCCGCATGCCGGCTTCCCTTCGGGGAGATACTCGCCGTATGGGATGATAAACTGTATATGAAAGGCCGGCAGGCTGCCATAAAAAGCGGAAACACTCTTTATTCGGGCGTCGTTGACGGCATAGACGCCGGGGGACGCCTGCTTTTGAGAGGCGGCAAAGAGACCTTTGCCCTATCCTCCGGCACATTTATTTAAAACAAAAAAAACAGACCCGAAGGTCTGTTTTTTTTTGTTTGTTCTTATCTGTCCGCAGATTTGGGGAAGGTCATACGGGCGCCGCTGTTTCTCCAGCCTCCCACGATATTCCCCAGGGATGCCGGCTGTGTGATGTCTCCGTTGCCTTCCACGTTGGGGTCCGGATATACCACGCCGTCCATTTCTTCAACGCTTCTGTTCCACAGCGCTATCTGATCGGCAAGCTCCAGATACCACATGGATCTGGGCGATTTTTCTATGTTGGGCAGATAGTCGTCCACATTATAAGACTCTATGTTGGAATTGCTCCAGACCAGCCGCGGGCTCCACCATTCCTGATTGTTCTCCGAGCCGTCGAAAACGTTCTGGAAATCAACCTCGATTATCTCACCGTTATATTTGCCCTTTGCCATATAAACGTTTCCGTCGTAAGGGTTCTTGTAGCGGAAGGAAAGATCGCCGGTGTAACCGTTGGTGATCAGCCAGTTGCCGTTGTTAAGGACCTTCATGTTCATGGGCAGCAACGGCGCCTTCAAAGGCATCCAGTCGTTTTTGAAGGTGGTATTGGAGCCTCTGGAATAGCCGCTGGCAAACCCCGCTCTGTTGTAATAATCGGTGGAGAACGCCCTTATCCTGCCGGGGAAGGTCATCAGCGCATATTCGGAGACCTGGGAGCCTCTGGTGAGCTTATCGCCGTCCGGGGAGTTGATCCCGAAGAACCCGGCGCTCACAAAGCGTCTTGCCTTCCACTGATACGTTCCGTCGGCATTGGTTATGGGCCTGTTGGAACCGTCTCTGGCAACTACGTACTCTACCACGCCGCTGTCGTCCAGGATCGCGATACCTATATGGGACATATCCGCAGATTCGGAGCCCTGATTGAAGTGATAGCCTGTGATGACCGCCTTCTTCAGTCCGCTGATGCTCTTTAAAAGCATGTCGCTGACGTTTGTTTCCAGCATATCTCCCAGAGTTGCGGGAATGCCGATCTTGTCTGTCTTCTTGCCTATGGAATCTATAGCCTTTCCGTAGCGGTTCACTGTATCGCTGTTGTCCAGGAGATCATACGAATACAGAAGCACCGAGCCGCCCTTGCTCTTCTTCAGGCCGTTGCGTTCGGCGGCGTTGAAGTTCGCTATGCCGGCCACTACCAGGCGTATATCCTTGCCTGCTATGGGATCCCGGATCACGTCGGAGACCTGAACGGAAGTAAACTTGAACTTTTTGTCCGTAAAGCTGTCGTAGCATATCCAGTTCAGATACGGCATCACTTCGCCTTTGTCCGTAACGTAACAATCCTCAAGGATGCCGTTGTTATCGGTGAGGGTCAGATCCACTATCCTCTTGTTGCCGGAATCGGCTACAGTAATATGATAACGGTATTTGTAGTCTGCAAGCTTTTCGGTCCACACCTGATAATCGCTTATGTTGCCGAGATCGGTGCTCTGGCCCGAAGGCATGAGCCCGTATTCATCCACGAACCTGCTGAAATACCAGCTGTATTCCATACCGTCGTAGCTGCTGGTTTTCACTATACCGGCTTTATTGAAAAACATGACAGCCTTTCTGCCGGCATCCGCCACGATTATGCAGCTCTTGTTGTTGAAATTATCGTCGGTAAGATAACCGGCCTTCACGGGATTGTTCAGGGTAAAGCCCGTACGCACCCAGTTGTTGCCGTTCCGCACCATCATTTCCGGATTTGTCAGACGCCATACTGCATCTCCGCTTCCGTCTATCTCAAGCACCTTGTTGTTGTCCACCACCAGGGTGCGGCTGTTCTCAAACAGGGCGATGCCCGGAGTCCCGCTTACCTGAGCCGAGGCTGCAATAAGGTTGCTGCCCACCGCAGGAGTCCCCATGGCGACAGACGAAGAACCGGTTATGTAAAGAGAATCGGGAAGAGCGGCGCCGGTTATATCCGTGACCTTGGTCCCCGCAACCAGATTTGCCTTGGGAGCAATGGTATATACGTTGTTCTTGATAAAGCTGGAATTTTCATCCTGTGTCTCGGCAAAGACCATCACCTTGTTTCCCGTCACAACGGGACAAACCGAGGCTTTTGTGTTGCCGGGGAGGATGCTGTACCAGCAAAGAGTCTGCCATTCGCTCATATCCACAAACAGCTTTTTGGACTTGTTGCTTTCCGAGTCCGGATCCCACACGGTAAAACTGTTGGAGGTATTGTTTTCGTTATAATCCTCCGGGATAAAGGAATAGGTATCGTCCTTTATGGGCAGGAAGCTGTTGGAGTCAAACTTCACAAATATGGGCAAAGCGGCGGTGACGCCTCCGTAGGGCATGAAGTTCACTCTTTCGTCATCATTTTTAAGCTTGCGCATGCCATAGTTTTTGTCTATGGTTATCACACCGCTGCCGTTGTCCACCCCTATCTGCAGGGCCGAGTTCCTGGCATTGAACTTTATGGTCTCGGGGCCCTGATCCTTGTTTACCGGATCCGGCTGGTACAGCTCTACGGCGTAAGTCACGTCGTTTACCCAGTTTCCGTTTGCATCCTTTTTGTTTTTATAAAGGCAAACGGGGTTCCCGTCTTCGTCAACGATCTTCAGCTTGTAGACAGGATCGTTCTTGACGCATATCACGGCAGTCCTGTTGATGCCGCTCAAAGTGGCCGTAGCGGTAAAGTAAACATAGTCTCCGGCAGCCACCGGATCGGAAAGAGCGCTTATGACGGGAACGTCTGTGGTCCCGTAAGGGAACGCCCAGTCTATTTCGGATTTAAGGCTTCCGGTGTATGTGCCGGTCCCGTCGGGAAGCTCTATATCGTTATAGCCTCCGTGCACCAGATAGGACCACTGGGTCTCCCTGGTGTTGGCTTTTGTGTTGTTGCCTACCAAAGGGTTGTTGAACAGCTTCACTATATATCTGTTCTTTATGGAACTGCTGTCGTCAACGTCATAGGTCCTGAGCTTGAGGAGCAAACCGCTTCCGGCATCCGCAAGAGTACCCTTCTCCAGATAAAAGTGCCTGCTGCCGGTACCGGAGGTCATTGCCGTATTATACTTGGGAACATAGGTGAGCACGAACTTCATATCGGTAAGGCGCACGTTCTTGAGCGCCGATTCATGCTTCACAAGATCGCTGTCGTCGGACATGGCGAAATACGAAGAATCGTTGTCGGAGTTCGTCACGTTTTTGGTAACAAGCTCTATGTTCTTGTTGGCCGCCACGTTGTAATCCTTTTCAGGCTTCAGAACAAACTGATCCACGGGCAGCTTGCCGTCGGTATCATACTGGCACACCACCTCAAGCATATACTCGTCGTCTTCGCTTTTGTAATAATCCATCTTGGAGGAAGCCCAGGTGGGATACACGGTATAGTCCGGCTTCAGAACAGCGGAGCCGGGAATATAGGCGGGCTGGTTTTTGCAGGTTTCGTTTTCCACGAACACCGGCACGGAACAGCTCAAAGGAAGAGTTGTATCGTTGGCATAATTCCTTGCCAGCCAGGCAACTCCCGTCACGTAGGAGCCGCTGCTTTCCCTGTTTGTATAGAAAACGGGCTGGCTCATAAGCTGTATGTTGGTCCCGGAAGTGGTCACCCAGTGATGCTTGGCTCCGTCGGAATCCAGTTCGCCGGCATAGATACAGTGCAGCCTGGCGCTGTTGTCGCAGTAATACACCCAGTTGTCCCTCACGAGAGGGGCATAGTCGGCGTTGGCAAAATAGTCTTCATCTTCCGGAGTATCCGTTTCTTCGGGTTCATATATCTTGCGCCAGCTGCCGGTGTTTATATTCATGCCCGAATTATCATAGGTTATGCCGGTATAAATATAAACGACGCCGTCTTCGTCATAGACCACTATATCGCCGTCGCCCATGACGGCAGGCTTGGAGATCTTTTTGTCGGAGTCGGGGCAATCGCCTTTCGTAAGCTTCTCGCCCTCGATATATACGGCATAATAGCCGGGCTCGTCGGAAGAATAGATCACTCTGTTGGCGTCTATCACCGGTTTGGCTTTTCCCGCAAAACCGCCGGAATAAGTCACGCTGTCTCCCAAAAGCCCCGTAAGAGCGCCGTTGGTGGAGGCGCCGCTGCCGAGAGCATAATAAAGAAGATTATAAGCAGCCTTTTTGTAATCGTCCGATGCGGAAAGATCGTTGATCTTTTCCGTCAACGAACTGAAGGTGAAGACCACCTTGCCTTTGCCGGCCTTTACAACGCTGTAGGAAGGCTTGCTGTTGTTGAGAGTCACTGCCGAGAAGAAGTGCTCAAGGCCGTAAGTCCCGGTCTGGATGATATTGCCTTCGGACAATTCCTTGATGTTGTTCATATCCAGGAAGAAGGGATAATCGAGAATGGGGCTCGAAGAGCTCACGCTCCCGCGTCCGGACCCTTTCCCGAAGGCAAGGTTTACTATGGGAGTGATATCTATGGGAAAATCCTTGGAAGGAGAATCGGCGTCATACCACAGGACCCCGCCCCCGGCTACCCAATCCTTTACGGCGTTGTTCAGAGAAGCCAGCTGATAAACGTCTCCGGCCTTGTAGGGGACCAGCAGAAGATCCAGCTGATCCAGCACTCTTTTAGTCACGCAGTCCGAAGGGAGCAGCCAATATACGGGATTGTTTTTCTGATCGTTATAGAAATTTGCCGGATTGATATCGGAATTGCCGGCAAAATCGGCAAATTCCGCATAGCCGGGGATAGCAACGGGATTCACAAACTCGAAACCGATGTTTGCCCGCGCATCCACACCGATGGTATCCCGGGAAAGGTTCAGGCTCTGAAAGGTGGAAAGGATATCCAGCCAGTCTCCGGATACGGTCTTTGTGCTGCCTGACCTGTTCACTATGGTGCCGTTGCCGTCTGCATCGGTAAGCTCAAGAACAGCAGCCCTGACCTTCACCGTAGCCTTGTAATGCTGGGCCTCAGCGCACAAAACAGTGCAGCATACAGCCAGAAAGGCGGCTATCAACAGAATTTTTATAGAACTTCTCATAAGTAAAACTCCGCTTATGGCAAATATTAAACTTCTCTTTTTTCTTCAAAATCACGTCATAAGGCCGGGTTCGGCCTTATGACAGCGCGCTAAGGTCTTCCTTTATAAACAAGGGTCTCGGAGACAGGAAGCTTCGGCGTGACCGGGAGAACACGGCCGAACCTGTCTTTTCTGATGGGAGCGTTGTCCACCACAGGATAAGCCAGATGATCATCATAAAGTATGCTGAGCCCCTGACCGTCGTGATAGCTGTCAAAATCCTCACCGTCGAGAGTGGGATCGAAGGTCTTGCCCCATTTTTCCATCCATGCCCGCTGGTCGCTTTTTTCGGCTATCCTGTTTTCGGAAACGGCGCCGTCTATGGTGACCTTAATATCCACGGGATCTCCCAGCATCCAGAACTTGTCGTTATTGAAGTTGGGATCGGGATTGAACCAGTAGCCGGGTATCACAAAGAACGAACCGTTCTGGGCATAGTTCAGGGCCTCTATCCTGATATCCATAGGATTCACGGATATGTTGCCCAGGACGTAAGTGCCCACAGACTGTCTGTCCAGGAATATCCTCATATACTGGGTATCGCCGATGGAAGGCGTTCCGGAGCCGTAAAGATCCGAGTCGAACAGTTTGTAATACTCCACGGCATAACGCCAGCCGGAACCGCTTGCCACGGTCTGCCAGGTGTTTCCGCCGTCCATCCTCAGCTTGTTTCTGAAAGCATAGTTCCTGTAATAAGGGTTCAGATTCAGCTCCGACCCCCAATCCACGGAAGCCCAGTTCGCTGTCGCATGGTTGAATATATCCATATAGGCGTCAACGAAACCGTTTTTGGAAGAATGGCGCAGCATCACGTTGTAGCCGCGGTCCAGGATGCTTCCGTACAGGTCTTTTTCGCATTCATACGGGCCGAACATATAGCTCCACATAAAGATGCGGCCGTAATCCAGGGGAGAAAGCTCCATATGGTAAGGAGGCTCGTTGCTCCCGTCGGCGTCCGAAGCGGTATCATCGGGGCCCAGAGCCATCTGCGGCGCAAGGAACTGAGTAGTGTTCACCACTACGTTGTTTCTTGCCAAAAGGCTTATGGAGCACCGGTGATCCACCGGAGACTCTGTCTGGCCGATCATATCGAGAGCCCTGTCCAGGGCTGTTCCCGCATCTCTGTATTTGAGTATGTTGCCTTCGATATATATGTTTTCCCCGGAAACCACCGTGAGATGTACGTTTTCGGGAAGCATGCCCTTTATGCGTATATTGCCCTCGGCGTAA
>JAGDAG010000027.1 GCA_017959625.1 Abditibacteriota bacterium
GCGTTTCCACCGAGGTGCAGAACGCGCTTCTGGCGGTGAACACCGCAAAACAGCAGATAGCTACCTGCGAAAAGGCCCTTGCTCTGGCGAAGGAGGCCCAGGAGATAGCGGAGCTGCGCTACAACGAAGAGCTGGGCACTTTTCTGGACGTCCAGACGGCCATGGACTCCACCTTTGCGGCGGAGATCAGCCTCATCGCGGCGAGATACGCCTATGCGACCAATATATACAATCTTGAAAGAGCTCTGGGCCACCAGAGAGAGATAGGTGAAATGATGAACCTTCTGTGGGAGGGAACCAATGAGTAAGAAATTAATAGCCGGCATAATAATCATAGTGGTGGTAGTGGGGGGCCTTATAGGCTTTTCCATAGCCCGCAGGCCGGCTGCCAAGGCAAAGACTATAGACGAAAACCAGAAGGAGAACGGATATCCCGTTTCCCTGGAGACCCTGAGGAACGGAGACATAGACCAGTTCGTTTCCCTTACGGGAAAGATATCCGCTCTGGACAAGCAGGTCATCACCTCCAAGGTTGGGGGAAAGGTGGCCAGAGTCAACGTGCGCGAGGGCGAACCGGTGCGCGCGGGGCAGGTGCTGGTGGAACTGGAGAGTGAGGATTACGTCAACGCCCTCAGGTCTGCCGAGTCCAATCTGAAGCAGGCCCGGGCCCAGCTGCAGACGGGGATAACCGACAAAAAGAACGCGGTGATCTCCAACGACGTCACGGTAAAGAACGCCAAAGCGTCGGTGAAAGGCGCCGAGCAGGCTCTGGAGCTGGCCAAAAAGCCCTTCAAGACCCATGAGATCATCCAGGCCGAGAACGCCGTGAACAGCGCCAAACAGCAGCTGGAAAAGGCCAAAGCCGACGAAGCCCGCTACAAGGCGCTGTGCGATAAAGGCGCTGTTTCCCGCAGCGATTATGAAAGCATGAGCCTGGCCGCCGTGCTGGCTCAGAACACCTACGATTCGGCGGTGGAGGCCTATGAGAACCTGAAGGATCAGGGCAGGCAGGAAAGCATCGTCCAGGCCGAACAGGCTCTGGAGATGGCAAAGCAGAACCTGCGCAGCGCCGAGGCCAACGCCCAGGCGGTGGTGATGAAGGACGATACCATACGCGTCCTGCAGACCAGCGTGGATATAGCAAAGACTGCCGTGGACACGGCTCAGTATAATCTTTCCAACACAAAAATAGTTTCCAAGATCAACGGCGTGCTTTCCACCCGCACGGTGGAGCCGGGCCAGACCATCGGCGCCGGTTCTTCGCTGGGAGAGGTGGTCTCCGACACCCAGCTCTTCTATCTGGCAGACCTTTCCGAGGTGGACGTGCGCAACGTAAAACAGGGGCAGCTCGTGGACGTGACTCTTGACGCAGTGCCCGGCAGAGTGTTCACCGGACACGTGGCCGCCATTTACCCGGTGGCCGACTCCGCAACCAGGATGTTCCCGGTGAGGGTGGTTTTGGAGAACGACGCAAAGATACGGTCCGGCATGTTTGCCAAGGGCAAGGTGGAGACGGGGCAGCATACCAACGTGCTGCTGGTGCCCAACGGCGCCCTGGTGCGGGCGGACGGAGACGTTGCCGTGTTCAAGGCGGTGGAAGACGGCACCAAGGCGCAAAAGATCCTGGTGGAGGTTGTGTCTGCCGACGATCTGAACAGCGAGGTGCGCGTCCTTACCGGATCTCTGAAAGCCGGCGACAGCATAGTTGTCAACGGAAAGGATTCCCTTTCCGACGAAAGCAAGATATACATAGACAAAAAGTAGGAGCATTTTATGGGAATTACCGTAACGGCCATAAGGCGACCTATCTTTATATGTATGTTCATTCTGGCCCTTATCGTATTCGGTTTCCGCGGCCTGGGCAATATGTCCAAGGAGCTTATCCCCAACGTAGATATCCCCTACGTTATAGCCATGGTAAGCTATCCCGGCGCAGGCCCGGATGAGATCGAGAGCCAGGTGAACCGCGTCATCGAGCAGAACGTTGCCGGCATCGAAAACCTGAAAAACCTTACCAGTATGGCCCAGGACGGCGTGGGTATCGTGGTGCTGGAGTTCAAGCTGGGGACGGACATCAACGTGGCCTCCGCCGACGTGCGCGACAAGGTGTCTGCGGCCCGGGGCTCCCTGCCCGACGACGCCAACGAGCCCGTGGTGCAGAAGCTGGACATCAACTCCAAGCCCATTATGAACGTCACCCTGCGGGGGACCGCTTCCCTGAAGGAGCTGCGCGCTTATGCGGACAACACCCTGAAGGACGAGCTTTCCTCCTGCGCCGGCGTTTCTTCGGTAAACGTCAACGGCGGTGAAGAGCGTGAGATACACATCGACGTGCACAAAGACAGGCTTGCAGCCTATAACACCAACATAAGCACCGTTTCCTCCGCAGTGGCGGGAGCCACCCTCAACCTGCCTGCGGGCAAGATCCGCAAGGGGCATTATTCCTACAGCGTGCGCACTCTGGGCGAGTTCGACACCGTGGACGAGATAAAAGAGGTCATGATAAAGGCCTCCAACGGCCGTTATTTCCGCCTGAAGGACGTGGCGGACATTTACGACGGCGTTGCGGAGATGGACAAATTCAGCCGCGTTGACGGCGAAAACGCCGTTATGCTCAGCATCCAGAAGATATCCGGCGGCAACACCGTGGAGGTGGTGGACGGCGTAAAGGACAAGATCGCCCGGCTGAACAAAACCCTTCCCGCGTCGCTGCAGATAGTTTCCCTCACCGACGACGGCGAAGAGGTTGCCACCTCGCTCTTTGAGGTGGAGAAGACCCTGGGCGAAGCCATCGTCATAGTGGTGCTCATAGTAATGCTTTTCCTGCATTCCGTGCGGGGCACCTTTATAGTGGGCATCTCTATCCCTACTTCCCTGTTTGCCACCTTCGGCCCTATGTCCGCCTTCGGCTTTTCGCTGAACATCCTCACCATGCTGGCTCTCTGTCTGGTGATCGGTATCCTGGTGGACGACTCTATCGTTGTTCTTGAAAACATCGAGCGCCACCTGCGCAAGGGCGAGAGCGTTGTGGACGCCGCCATCAACGGACGTTCCGAGATCGGCTTTGCCGCCATCGCCATCAGTATGGTGGATATAGTGGTGTTTTTGCCCATCGCCTTTATGGGCGGTATGATGGGAATGATGTTCCGCCAGTTCGGCATCACCATCGCCTGCGCCGTGGCCTTCTCGCTGCTCATGAGCTTCACCCTGGCTCCCATGCTGGCCAGCAAGTTCCTCAAGCTCCACAAAGAGGAGCAGGAGAACATACGGCAGCTCAACGAGAACCACAAAAGCGGCAACATAGGCCTTTGGGGCAGGATATCCTGGGGCTTCAACGCCTTTATGGACGTTATCGCCAACGGCATCGCCCGCCTGATAAAGATATACGAGGGCGTTCTGGGCTGGACTCTTGAAAACAAGTTCACCACTCTGTTCATAGGCACCGCCCTCCTGTTCGTGGTGGTGTTCATGAACCAGCCCCTCATCAGCTTTGCGGCGGGGCTGAAGGGCATCCTGGGGCCCAGGACCATACTGCTTATACTGATAGCGGTCTGCTGGGCCATTTGTATGGCAAAACAGCCGGACAAATTCGTGCCCAGCCTTTTTGCCGTGGTGAGCGCCCTGCTGCTTTTGTTCGTAAGCTTCCACCTCAACTTCAACCTTTCGCCTACCGGCGACAACGGACGCTTCGATCTCACCATCCGCCTGCCGGAGGGCAGCAGCCTCAGCGACACCGACAAGGTGGCCAGAAAAGTGGAAGCCATCATAAAGAAGCTTCCGGAAATGGAAAAGAAAAAGGTGCGGTATAAGGAGATACTTATATACAAGCCCTCCAGCTGGTTCACCTATCTGGAAAAAGATCTGGAGCCCCACTATATAACCACCGTGGGTTCCACCTCCACCGGCGCATTCGCTGCCGGCGGCTCCGGCGACAACTATGCGGCTATTTCCGTTTACGCCCATCCCAAGCAGTTCCGCAAACGGAGCACCCAGCAGATAGTGGACGGTATGAAGAAGGAGCTTTCCGAGATAGCGGGCCCCGTTTCCATCAACGTGGGCGTGTCTTCCAGCTTCGGCGGCGGCCGGGGCGGAAACGGCGTCGCCTACAAGGTGACGGGCCAGGATATGGACCTGCTTTACACCTGGGCCAAGGTGGTGGCAAAGGAAATGGCCGAGACCGAGGGCCTCACCGACGTGGACATCTCCTATAAGCCCGGCGTGCCCGAAAAGCAGATAGTCATCCGCCGCGACAAGATCGCCGAAGCGGGAGTGGGCATCTACGAAGTTGCCTCCGCGGTGCGCAGCGCCAATACCGGCGACACCAACACCAAGTTCCGCGACAACGGTTTTGAATACAATATCAACGTGCGGTATAAGGAAGAGGACAGAAACGATATCAGCGAGATCCCCGATTTCGTGATAACCACCGTGAACAACCGCCCCATTTATCTGAAGGACGTGGCGGACGTGGTGGACGGTTTTGCCCCCAACCAGATAGACCGCGAGGACAAGGAACGGAAGATAGAGATCACCTCCAACATGATGGGCGGCTAGTCCCTGGGCAACGTGCAGATGGTGACCGACGCCAAGATGGCAAAGCTCAACCTGCCCAACGGCGTGCGGGTGTCCGGAACGGGTATGTCCGAAAGCATGGGCGAAAACTTCGGCTATATCTTCGGCGCCCTGGGGCTGGCCATCATCCTGGTCTATATGCTGATGTGCGCCCTGTTCGAATCGCTGCTCACTCCGCTGGTGATCATGTTCACCCTGCCCCAGGCTATCGCGGGGGGCCTTCTGGCGCTGTATATCACCGGTACGGTCATGAGCATCATCTCCATGATCGGTTTCATCATGCTAATCGGCCTGGTGACCAAAAACGCCATTCTGCTGTGCGACGTCACCAACCAGCTGCGGCAGAAGGGCCTAACCAAACACGAAGCCCTGGTGGCGGCGGGAGAAGCCAGGCTGAGGCCTATCCTCATGACCACCGTGGCCATGATCGGCGGTATGCTGCCTATGGCCATCTCCAATGCGGAAAACTCCGAGCTGAGGGCGCCTATGGCCATAACCGTTATCGGCGGCCTGTGTCTGAGTATGTTCCTCACCCTGCTGGTGATACCGGTGCTGTATGACATTGTGGACACCGTGTGGCACTGGATACTGCAGACGCCATGGCTGTCCGGCATACGGAAGCAGACGGAGGACAAAGAAGAGGAATGGCTGGCAAGCCGCTCCGATGACTTTGATCCCACCGATATCGCTTAAAGCATACGGGCTCCCGCGGAGAAGCCTCCGCCGGAGCCCTTTTTCAAAAACGCCGGCTTCCGCCGGTTTCGGATATGTCTGACCTGATAAAAAAACTGCTGAGCAAAAGAGCGCCCTTCGACGAAGGACGTTTTCTTGCGTATCCCGGCTATTTTTCGGGAACGGTGAGCGCCGTCATATACGCTGCGGAGCTGTATCTGCTGGTGCTGCAGAAGGACGGGGGCGCCGGCATGGCGGGCCCCCTGGGGCTTTTTATCGCCCTGGGGTTCATCGGCGCGGCCCTGCTGTGTTTTCTTATCACCAACGCTTATCCCGATGGCGGCAGCTGCTACGGCATAGTTTCAAAAAGCTTTTCCCACCCCGGCTGGGCGGCCTTTGCCACGGTGAGCATGCTGTGGGGCTATATAGCGGCCCTGGCCGTTTCGGTGTCCTGCAGCGTTATGCTGCTGGGCTGCGTTTTTCCCGCCGTGAACGGCAGCGGAGGCCTTTGGTCCGCCCTGCTGGTGCTGCTTCTGATGTTCTCCAACCTGCGGGGAGGAAGGATATTGCGGTTCGTCCTTTCCTGCGGAGCGTATCTGTTTTTTGCCCTGAGCATACTTCTGCTGCTGACGGGCGTAGTGTTCAACAACTCCCAGCCCGGGGCGCTGTATTCTCTTTCCCACACATATCTTCTTTACGGCGGCGCCCACGTAGCCTTCAAATCTTTTATTTTCGGCTTCGCCTCTCTTTCGGGCATATTGTTCGTCACGGAACGCAGCGGGCTGTCCGGGGGCGGCCCGGCTCCCGCAACGGCCCTTTCCGCATCGTCGCTGATGACCCTGGGGCTGTTTCTGGGCTTTTCGCTGCTGATGGCCCACGCCGGCATACTGCCCGGCTCCGGCAAAGCGGCCCTGGCCCTGCTGTGCGCCGGATATATGGGCGACGGCTTTTTCTGCTCGCTTTTCATCGTGTCGGCGGCCCTCATACTTCTTTCTGCCGCCAACTGCTGCTTCCGGGATTTCCCCCGGCTGGTGGCGGTGATGGCAGAAGGGCAGCTGGCCCCCAGGCAGATGCGGAACCCGGGCCTGGCGCAGACCTATTCCAACGGCATCGGCCTCCTTGCCGCCGCGGCGTGCCTGGGAGTTTTGATCCTGCGGGGCAATATTTATTTTATGCTGCCTTTCCTGGCCGTGTTCCAGTTTTCTGCCTTCGCCCTTATGCTGCTTTCGGTGGGAGTGAAGTATTTTCACGAAAAAAAGCCCCTGTTTTTTGCCCTTTCCGTTGCCGGAGCGGTGGTGATATCGGCTCTGGCCCTGGAATTCGTGCTGATAGGGGCGGGGCACGGCACCGTTTCCGCCCTGCTTATGGCGACGGTGTGCGCCGTGGTGAGCTGCAGGATAAAAAGGCATTACGCCGACCTGGCCAACGAACTGAGGCTGCGGGACGACGAAACTCTGGAACCCCGGCCCTATAAGACCACGGCCCTGATACTCACCTCGGGGATACACAGGGGCGTGCTGCCCGCCATCAGCTATGCAAAAAGCATCTCCGGCGATACCCGGGCCCTTTTCATCGCCACGGACGAACGGGAGACCCGGGGCATAAAGGAGCATTGGGAAAAATACGCCATGGGCATTCCCCTGGTGATAATGGATTCCCCCACAAAAAACATAGTGGGCCCCGTGCTGAAATACGTGCGGGAGGCCCGGCGGGAGCGCCCGGGATACATCATCAACGTGATAATACCCGAAATAGTGTTCCGCAGCAATTTTTCAAAGCTTTTGCACAACAAGGTGGCTTTGGTGCTGCGCCTCATACTTTCGTTTCAGAAGGACGTTATAGTGACCCACGTTTCGTACTATCCCGCCATGGAAAGCAAAGGAGAAAAAAATGAATAAAGAATATAACAGGCTCCTTGAGGTGGTGGCCGCCCTCAGGGCCCCCGGAGGCTGCCCCTGGGACAGACAGCAGACCCACAAAAGCATGACTGGAGAGCTGACGGAAGAAGCCTACGAGTTTATAGAGGCTGTGGAAAATGACGACCCCCGCGCCCAGATGGACGAGCTGGGAGACGTGCTGCTGCAGGTGGTGATGCACGCCCAGATAGGCAAAGAAGAGGGCGCCTACGACATGGAGCAGGTGTGCGGACATCTGGCGGACAAGCTGGTGCACCGCCATCCCCACGTTTTCGGCGACGTGAAGGTTTCGGACGTGGACGAGGTGTGGGCCAACTGGGAAGTCCTCAAAAAGCAGGAAAAAGGCTACGGCGGCCGCAAGTCGGCGCTGGACGGCATCCCCTCTACCTTTCCCGCCCTGATGAAAGGCAGAAAGCTGTGCAAGCGCGCCGCCAAAACCGGCTTTGACTGGCCCGACGCAAAAAGCGTTTTCGGCAAGCTGGACGAGGAGACCGGCGAGCTGAGAGAGGCCATGGAGGAGGGCGACCCGGACCACGTAAGGGAAGAGCTGGGAGACGTACTGTTCGTGCTGTGCGCCCTGGCCAACAAGCTGAACACAGACCCCGAGCTGGCGCTGCAGGAAGCCAACGCCAAATTCGAACGCCGCTTCAGAGCCATGGAGACCGCTATCACCGAGGGCGGCAGAGAACTGAAGGACTGCAGCCTGGAGGAAATGGACGCCGTGTGGGACATGGTAAAGGAAGAAGAGAAAAAGC
>JAGDAG010000295.1 GCA_017959625.1 Abditibacteriota bacterium
GAAGCGTGATGCTTGCGCCGCTTTATATAGGTCTCGGCGGTGTCGGTCATCATTTTTATCACAGCCGGGTCTTCCGAGGGGTAGTTCACTATGGCGGAGGAGCTTTGGGGAAACTCCTGCCATACCATTATCCCCGCCCGGTCGCACAGGTCGTAAAAAATCTCTCTTTCCAGGATGGCGCCGCCCCACACCCGGAATATATTGACTCCCAAAGACTTGTAGAGGTCTATGAGCTCCCTGTAAATATCCTCGGTGACGTCGGCAAAATCGTGCAGAGGCGGCACCCAGTTGACTCCCTGCAGAAAAACAGGTTCGCCGTTGACGCAGCAGAGCCAGGTGTCCGCGGTTTCGGGGGCTCCCTGCGTGCGCCGCCATTCTATGCTGCGGAAGCCCACGGTTCTTGAGAATTCGTCGAGGGTCTCCCCCTCCGGGGAGGTGACGGAAACGAACAGTTCGTACAGGGCCGCTTCCCCCGTTCCGTTGGGCTGCCAGGGCTCGACCTTCAGGCCTTCCCACTCAAGGGCAAAGCTGTCGCCGTTTATGAGCAATGTTTCCTCTTTTACGGTGCCGTTTTCCGAACAGAGCTGAACGAAGGCTGTGCCTCCGGAAGGGCCGGTCAGGCGGCAGTTGAGCTTCAGGCTTCCTTTTCCTTCGCTGCAGCCGGTCTCTATATCCGCCCATTCCGTTTCTTCGCCGTCCCGCTCCGTGAGGGTGACGCTGTCCCAGACGCCTGTCTGCACCAGGCGGCAGGTCCAGTCCCAGGTGTAGTAGTATCTGGGCTTTCCGCAGGTCATCTCACTTGTCTTGCCGAAGCAGCCCAGCCACCAGGGGTTTGCGGTGAAAACGATCCTCAGCCTGCGGTCCTTTCCCGCTTCCGCATACTCGCTTATATCCACGCTGTAGTTCTGCAGGCTGTTGGCAAAGGAAAACACCTTGCGGTCGTCCAGGTATATCTCGCCGGCGTGATCCAGCCCCTCAAAGTTGAGAAATGCGTGTTTTTTTCCGGTGAAATACTCCCCGGGGACGGTAGTCTCGAATATCCAGTGCCGGTGCTCTATCCACTCGATCTTCCGGTAGTTTTCCCCCGGGAGCCAGTCTTCGATGATCCCTGCGTCCAGAAGGGCCTTCTGCACCGAACAGGGTATGCGGCACTCCACCGGCGGCATGTCGGGTTTTCCGAAGGGCACCCGCCAGCTTTCCGGCAGATAGGGGGTGAGGGTCCAGCGAAGCCTGCCGAGATCGTACGTTTTTTTCACTTATTCCACTTCCTCTGCGCTGTAGCTCATTTCGCCCAGCCCCAGCTTTTCCGCTTCTTCGCATTGCAGATAGGGGTTTTTGCCGTGGATCTTTTCCAGCAGGTGGCAGTCCTTGTCCTGGAGCGTCATCTGCTCCGGCAGCGAAGAAGGGATATAGTTTTCCGTTTTTATGCTGTCTATAGACGCAGTTTCCACCGACACTATGTCCTCGCCGGCAAAGATGCCGATATCCGGCACCAGCGAGGGGGAACTGAAGCCCCAGCAGTCGCAGAAGGGGGTGATGTCGCGCATAAAGTTGATGAAAAGCGTATTGCCCGGCTCAAACTGATCCAGACACGCCTTTGTCACTCTTGCCATACCGCTCTGGAAGGCCCGCATGCTTTCGATGCCCACCTTTATGGCTTCGGCAGGGCAGGAAAGGGTGCAGTGCATGCAGTAGCGGCAGCTGTGGAGATCCAGATGCAGGTTCCCGCCGCCGTCAAAGGAAATGGCGCCTGCGGGGCAGTTGGTGGCGCAGAAGCGGCAGTGGGTGCATTTGTCTTTGTCCCAGGTCACTTCGCCCTCCTGGAGCTTGTGTATCTTGCCTCTGGTGGCGTAGGAAACGTTGCCCATGCCTATGTTTTTGATGGCTCCGCCGAAGCCGCACATGCCGTGGCCTTTTCCGTGGGAAAACACTATCATGGCGTCGGCGTTCACTATCTCGCCGCAAAGCTCCGCGGTATCAAGGCAGCCGTAGCCTATGGGAACTGTTTTGTAAAAGCTTTCCGTGGCTCCCTGGGCGCTCACCACCGGGCAGCCTATGGTCTCTTCGGTATAGCCCCGGTCCTTTGCCGTGGGCACCGCGCTTCCGCCGTCGCACACGAAGGGGCGTCCCCCCGCCGCCTTTATTTTTTTGACCAGTATCCCCATGAACAAAACCGGGATGGTGGTATAGCCCAGGTGGCCTCCCAGGTGTACCTTTATCGCCACACGCTTTCCTTCGAAGCGTTTCATATCCAGCCTGTCCAGCATCCTCATGAATTTTGCGGGCAGGGAATAGTCGGGGCTCAGCTTTTTCAGCCGGGCGTCTGCAAAGTATATGTTGCTCATCGTTGTCTCCTTTTGCAAGTTTTTTTGCGGCAGGCAGGGCCTGCCGCAAACGGTTTTTATTGGGGCTTATTTGTATTGCGCTTTCATGGCGTGTCCCGCGGCGGCGCTTTTGGCCGCCAGGTCCAGGATGTGGATGGGCCGCCTGGCGAATTCGCCGGTGACTATCAGCTTGTCCTCGCCCATAAGGGCGTCGGATACGTTTTTGTAGTAGGCTGCCCAGTCCGTAGGCATATTCTCGCCTTCCATGGTGATCTTCTCGCCGCCTATGTGCTTGATTATTTTGTAGCCCTTGAAGTCCATGAGATAGGTGCCTTCGGTGCCGGTGATGCACATAAGGGCCGGCTTGGGGCCGCCGTCCAGCTGGGAGATAGTCAGGGTGGAATAAGTGCCGTTGTCATAGCGCACTACTATGAAGCCTTCGTCGTCGTTGGTGTCGTCCTTCCAGACTGTCTTGTCGTTCCAGTAGCCTGCGTGCTTGTAGCCGGATACCTCGTCTATGCCCGCGTTCATGATCTGCAGGGTGTATTCCAGGATATGCACGCCCCAGTCGTAGGTGTTGCCGCCGGAAATGGTGCGGGAGGTGCGCCACCAGTCGCCGGGGTTCTTGTAGCAGGCCATATTGGCGTTCACCTTGTAAACGTCGCCGATCACCTTTTCCTTCAGCACCTTCTGCACGGCGGTAAGGATATGGCCGTCCCAGTGCCTGTTGTGATAGGTGGAGAGCAGCACCCCCTGCTTTTTGGCCTCTTCGATAATGGCCGTGCACTCTTCGGTGGTGATGGTAAAGGGCTTTTCGGTGATAACGTTCTTGCCCGCCTTCAGGGCCTGCATGGCCAGCTCGTAATGGCTGTTGTGGGGGGTGATGACCACCACCACGTCGCAGGCGTCGTCCGCCAGCATGTCTGTGGCGTTGGAGTAGGTCTTGATGCCGGGAAAGTCTTCTGCGCCCGCCTTGGTCCTTTCGGGGTCTATGTCGCAGATGGCCGTGGGGGTCATGCCCCCCGCTTCTCTCGCCTGTGTGAGATGGGTCCGGCCCATCATGAAGGATGCGCCGTAGCCGATAACGCCTATGCGTATATCCGCTCGATTTTTGAATTCCATGGTTTTCTCCGTAATAAAGTTTTCGGTTATATTTATTATAGCATTTTTCCGGTACGTTTGCAGGCTTTTCCGCGGATATTTTGTCTTTCCGCGCCGCTTTACGGGGCCGCCTTCATATCTTCCGGTCCCCCGGCTATTTTTTCACCCTTTCGCCGGTGATGTTGTCCTTTATTATGTGTTTCCCGTTTTTGTCATATACCACCGGCATCTGGGTGAAGTGCCTGAAAATATTGTCTTTTATTATCCATTCCCTGCAGGTGTCGGACAAAAACAGGGCGTTGCGGGACGCCGTTTCCAGATGGTTCCAGCTGAAAAGCTGGTTGTTTGTAAAGGTTATGTTGTTGGCGTTGAAGGCCGCCACCTGGTCCGCCGCCCCGAAATTGTTTTTGGAATTGGTGTGTATGGTGTTGCCGGTTATTATATCATATGACGTCTCGCCGTTCTCGTCTCCTATCTGCAGGCCGCAGGACCGCGATTCCTCGAAACGGTTGTTTTCTATGCGGTCAAAGTTTGACCCGGAGCCCAGGACGAGCCCCTTGCCGTTGTCCCAGTGATAGTTCATGGTGTAGGTCCCGGCGCTGCAGCCGTCCAGGAAGCAGCCGGACAGGGGCGTGCATTCCGCCGAGCCGCCGAACTGGTTGCCGATGATATGGAAATCGTTTGAGGCGGAGGCGTAAAGCTGGTGGCTTTTATTGTTCTGGAACCAGCAGCGGATCACCGTGTTTGAAGATTGAGGGTTCTTCCTGTCGCCTTCGAACCTGAGCCCGCTCTGGGCAAAGCCCGTCAGCCTGCAGCCTTCCACGGTGACGCAGCCGCACCGGTTGCCCGCCTTGTCGGCCGTGAACACTATCCCCGAGCTGACGTCGGCCTTGGGGTCCCCTTCCAGAACGAGGTCCCTTATGGTGTCGTGCCAGCAGTTCCCTTCAAACAGAAACAGGTCGCCGTTCCCTTCTTTTTTTATCACCGTGGAAGCGCCGGCCCCTTCTATGGTGAGAAAAGACGTCCCGGAAAAGGAAAGAGTTTCCTTTATCACGTATTCTCCCGGCATAAGCGTTATCTTTCCCCCGGTCCACGGAAGGCTTTTCACCGCCTCTTTCAGTTCCTCCGCCGTGGAAACGGAGTATTCCCGGGGGGCGGGGCGGTCCTGGGCAAAACAGACGGCGGAAAGCATGGCAAGCAAAAGCAGGATAGTGATTTTCATAATACGCGACCTTATGGTTATTTCTTATACACATTATAGCACATGGCGCTTTTCAAGTAAAGTGACAAAGCCCCGCTTTTATAGTATAATAGATATGTAGCGGATTTTTATCGGGACGGTTATGAAAGACATCAAGGGAAAAGCCAAATCGGGCTTTATTTACAAATTTGCCGAACGGGCGGGGGCTCAGGGGATGAGCTTCGTTATCTCTATGATCCTGGCCCGTTTGCTGCTCCCCCGGGAATACGGGGTGGTGGCTATGGTCCTGGTGTTCATCAGTATCTGCGACGTTTTCGTGATGAGCGGCTTCGGCAAATCCCTCATCGCCAAAAAAAACGCCGACAATCTGGATTTTTCTACCTGCCTTTGGTTCAGCCTGGGTATCTCGGCGGTGATCTACGCCGCCGTGTTTTTCGCCGCTCCTTTGATCGCCGCCTTTTATGACGAAGAGATGCTCGTTCCGGTGGTGAGGGTCATGGCCCTGAAGCTGCCCGTGACGGCCCTTTCCTGCGTTCAGGAATCCTACACCTCCAAAAACATGCTGTTCAGGAAGTTCTTTTATTCCACCCTGACGGGCACCCTTTCTTCGGGAGTCATCTCCATTACCATGGCTTATATGGGCTTCGGCGTCTGGGCCCTTGTGTGCCAGAACATTTCCAGGGCGGTGATAAACGCCGTGGTTCTGTGGTTCATAGTGGGCTGGCGCCCGCGGCCGGTGTTTTCCTTTGAAAGGCTGAAAGGGATCTATGACTACGGCTGGAAGATACTCGTCATCGGGCTTATAGACACAGTCCACAGCCAGCTGCGCAACCTTATAATCGGCAAACGCTATACCGCCCAGGATCTGGCTTTTTACAGCAAGGGGCATCAGTTTCCGCATACCGGTATGATGCTCATAGAAGCCACCATAAACGGAGTGCTTTTTCCCGCCCTTTCCCACGTTCAGGACGACAGGAAACAGATGCGGGAGATAACCCGGCGGATAATACGGGTCTCCGGCTACGTCGCCTTTCCCGTGATGATCGGCCTCGGGGTCATGGCAAAGCCTTTGGTTTTGCTGATCCTCACCGAAAAATGGCTGGAGTGCGCCGTGTATCTGCAGATAACCTGCCTGGCGCTTTTGTTCAGGCCCCTGCAGTTCATAAACAACAGCGTGATCCTGGCCAGCGGCAACAGCGCCCTTCTGCTGAAGCTGGACCTTCTGAAAAAGGCCGTGAGCATCCTTTTCCTTGCCGTCAGCATGTTTTTCGGGGTCATCTGGGTGGCGTGGTCGCTGGTGGCCGCCAACTTTTTTGCCGTGGTGGTCAACATCGCTCCCAACAGAAAAATTCTGGATTACGGCTATATCAGGCAGATAAAGGACGTGGGGATGAGCCTTGTGATGTCGGTCATTATGGGCGGGTGTATGTACGTCCCGCTGCTTTTTGGCCTGAATTGCGGCGTCACCATCCTGCTTCAGACGGCGGTGGGCGCCGGCGTTTATCTGTTGCTGACGAAGCTTACGAAAGACGACAGCCTGGAATATATCATAAAAAACGTCCATCTTCTGGCCAGGGGCAGAAGAAAAGAAAAACAGCAGGGGAGTTAAATATGTCAAAAGCCTTTTCCCGCAGCGCTGCGGCAGAGGTATATGCCGCGGCAAGGGCGCTGGGGCAGGAAATACAGAAAATAACGGAAAAAGACGGGAAGGCGCGGAGCAGGATAGCGGCCGCCGCCGAAAAGACCATGGACAAGGACGTGGACGACGTGCTCCGCGGCACCCCCGTTTCGTTTCTGGAAGACGAAGTGGCGGATTTTGATTCGCGGGTGCTTTCCGTAAGGTTCGCAAACTGCTACGAGCTCAAAAAGGCGGGGGCGGCCGCCCTGAAGTATTATCTCAAGCCGGCCCAGGCTTCCGCCGTCACCGCCGCCATCGATAACAAAATAAAAGAAATAAGGGGCGTCTGCGTCCCCCGGATAAACGCCGAGGCCCGGGACATGGATTCCGAAAACCTGGTAAAAGCGGCCGTGGATTATTACCGGCAGCGGGACTCTTTCGAAAAAGCGGAGGCTTTTCTACGGGACTGCCCCGGCTATTACGGCCTGACAAGCGACCTCTCTCTCGTTTCGGGCTTTTTTAAGTGGACCTTTGCTTCCGGGGCCCGGAAGAAGGCGGCGGAAGCGGCCTTCGATACCCTGTCGGAGCTTGTGAAAAAGAAGGGCAAGCCGTCAAGGCCCCATTCAGGCGCGGGCGTATCCGGCGCCGAAGCCTGGAAGGAGTATGAAAAAAACAGCATAGAGATCCACGGTATGCTGGAAAGCCTTTTTCCGGAGCTTTTTCTCAGAGAAGAGCCCGGAGGCTTCGTTTACGGCCTGCCGGAGGAGTTTGCCGGAGAACTCTCCGGAGAAGAGATACTTACGGAAGGCCTCAACTGCTATCTGAGGTCGTATCAGGAATGGGGCGTAAGGTATATACTCCGGCAGAAAAGGGTCTTGCTGGGAGACGAGATGGGCCTCGGGAAAACCATACAGGCCATAGCGGCCATGGTGTCCGTGAGAAACAGCGGAGGGGAGCATTTTCTGGTGATATGCCCGGCGGCGGTGATAACCAACTGGTGCAGAGAAATAGAAAAGCATTCCGATCTCACGGCCTACAGGCTCCACGGCGACCGCAAGGATGAGCTTATCCGCCAGTGGCGTATGAACGGGGGCTGCGCCGTTATGTCCTACGAGGGCACGGAGATCTTTACTCCCGCGGACAGGACCCCCATAGATCTGCTGGTGGCCGACGAAGCCCATTACGTCAAGAACCCCTCCGCCCAGAGGACAAAAAGGACCGCGTGGCTGGCGGCGCGGGCAAAAAGGGTGCTGTTCATGACCGGGACCGCCCTTGAAAACCGGCAGGAGGAAATGAAAAACCTGGTCTCCATACTGCAGCCCGCCCTGGGGGCCGGCCTGTCCGAGAAAATGTCTCCCAGGCAGTTCCGGGAGGCTCTGATGCCCGTATATTACAGGCGCAAACGCGAACAGGTGCTTTCGGAGCTGCCGGAACTGGTGGATACTCCCTGCTGGTGCGATATGACTCCGGAGGATACCGCCGCCTACGCTTCCGCCCTCGCTTCCGGCAATTTCCATGAAGCCAGGCGGGTCTCGTGGATAACCGGCGACGCCGCCCGCGCTTCAAAGCCTCTGCTTTTGAAAAAAATAATAGAAGAAGCGGAGGAGGAAGACAGAAAGGTGATAGTTTTTTCCTGCTATCTGCGCACCCTGGAGCAGGCAGTGAACGTTATCGGCGAAAAGTGTATGCCCGTTATAACCGGCTCGGTGCCCCCCGCGAAGCGCCAGCAGATCATAGATGATTTTGAGTCTGCGCCTCCGGGGACGGCGCTGCCGGCCCAGATAATCGCCGGCGGCACCGGGCTCAACATACAGACAGCCAGCGTGGTGGTGCTTTGCGAGCCCCAGCTGAAGCCCTCCATCGAGAATCAGGCCGTGTCCAGGGCGTACCGTATGGGGCAGACCAGAAACGTGCTGGTTTACCGTCTGCTGTGCGAGGACACTATAGACGAACAGATAACGGATATGCTGAAGGAAAAGCAGGGCATCTTTGACGCCGTTGCGGATATATCCGAGGCGGCGACAAAGGATCCCCAGCTTACAAGCCTTCTGGAATCCGAACAGAAACGATATGCATAAGGACAAGAGTATGAAAAGTGTTTTTGGAGATGAAAAAATGTTGTTTTTTGCCTTTCTTGTTTTGTTTTTGCTTTTTGTTTCCGCTGCAAAGGCCCTGGGGGTGGATTATACCTCGGAGGCCCTTTCCGATGAAATAGTGTGGTTTGACGCTTCGGAGGCCCCCGCCGCGCTTTACGGCGTCCTGGCTCCCACCCGGGAAGACCCTTACTACCACAGGGTCCCCAAACGCGTGGCGGAGACTGTGTCGAAGGACGTTGTAAGCCTCAGCAAAAATACCGCGGGGGGCAGGGTGCGCATATACACCGATTCTCCCTTTATCGCCGTCCACGCGGAGCTTTTCGACAGCCTCGTGCTGCACAACATAACCCCTCTGAACACCTCCGGATTCGGTATCTATACAATGGAAATATGGAAAAAAGAGGTTTATGCA
>JAGDAG010000296.1 GCA_017959625.1 Abditibacteriota bacterium
AGGAGCTCCTGTACCTTTATGTGTATGGGAATGGTGCGCTGGTTGAACATGGCTTCCCATTTGAGCTGCGGGTTGCGCCTGTGGGCCTCGATGATCCTGAGGCAGTCCTTTTTGTGCACCGAGATGGGTTTTTCCGTAAGGACGTGTATCCCGGCGTCCAGGGCTTCTTCGGCGATATAGGTGTGGGCATAATGGGGCGTGGCGATGATGACGGCATCCACCAGGCCCGACTTGATCAGTTCTTTGTAATCGGTAAAAAATGCTGCATCGTCGCATACAAGAGAGTTCTCATCCAGAAAGTTTCCCAGATTGGCGTCTATTTTTCCCTCGGCAACGTCTTTTTTGTATTTTTCCAGAAAGCCTTTTCCGGAGCACAGGGCTTCCTTTTCCGGAAGCAGATCGCATAAGGCGGCCAGTTTTACGTTGGTGAGCTTGCCCGAACGTATGTTGTTCAGGTGGCTCGTCCCCATGGCGCCTACGCCAATAATTCCTAATCTTACTTTATTCATAAGCTCGACCTCGTTGTTTGTGTTCTATTTTAATATTACAATACACGCAAAAAAAAGGCAAGAAACCCGGGCATGCTTTTGGCGGGGGTTTTTCCGCTTCTCGTTTACATATTTCCGGAAAACTGCTATTATATTTATGTATGCAGTCTTTCGGAGGATATCAATGAGGGGTATAAACGAAGCCGCCCTGCTGAAGCGGGGCAGGGAAACCATTTGCAGGGAAGGAAAAAACGTTCTCGGAATGGGAGATTCCCTGGGCGAAGGTTTTGTGCGGTGCTGCAGGGCCATACTTGAGTCTTCGGGCAGAGTGGCCCTCACCGGAATGGGGAAATCGGGGCTGGTGGCAAAAAAGATCTCCGCTACCCTTGCTTCCACGGGGACCCCGTCGTTTTATCTGCATCCCGCAGACGCCGTCCACGGAGACATGGGCATGATAACCCCGGCAGATATAGTGATCGCCCTTTCCAATTCGGGAGAATCGGGAGAAATAGTTAATATACTGCCCGTGATAAAGCGCATAGGGGCCCTTCTGATAGGCATGACCGGCAGGGAGAACAGCACTCTGGCTTCTTATTCCGATATACTGGTCCCGGTGCATACCGACGGAGAAGCGTGCCCTCTGGGGCTTGCTCCCACTACCTCCACCACCTGCCAGCTGGCTATGGGAGACGCCATAAGCCTTGCCGTCATGGAAGCAAGAGAGTTTACAAAGGATCAGTACGCCGTTTTTCATCCCGGAGGCGCCTTGGGAAAAAGGCTGCTGCTTACGGTAGGGGATATAATGCGCACCGATGATTCGGTGGCTGCGGTAAAGCGGGATACAAAGGTAAGGGACGTTCTTTTTGCCATAACGGAGGCCAACGCCGGCGCCGCCCTGGTTCTTGAGGATGACGGCAGCCTGGCGGGGATAATCACCGACGGCGATATAAGGCGCGCCCTCACCGTTTCGGAGGAAAACCTTCACGCCCGGGCGGAAAAGGTCATGTCGCCAAGCCCGGTGGTGATCTCTCCGGAAAAGCTTGCGACGGAGGCCCTGCGCAAAATGGAATCCAACGGCCGCAAGATCGGCGAGATGCCCGTCATAAGCGAAGGAAAGCCTGTGGGAGTGATATGCCTTAAGGATCTTTTGTCCGTGGGTATCGTGTAATGGCTTTCGGAGATATCCGGTTGCTTGCCATGGACGTGGACGGCACTCAGACAGACGGCAGCATGGTGGTTTTTGAAAAAAGCACCATAAAATTTTTCAACGCCCGGGACGGGCTTGCCACCAATATCGCCCTCAGATGCGGGATACTCGTTTTTTGGATATCCGGCGGCTTCAGCGAAGCGGTGGAAACAAGGGCAAAGGCTATGGGAATAACCGGGCTTCTGCAGGGCTGCCCGGACAAAGGCTCCGCTCTCGTCCGTATCGCCCTGGAAAACGGGATACCCATAGAACAGACCGCCTTCATCGGCGACGACCTCAACGATATACCCGCCATAAAGGCGGCGGGAACGGGCATCGCCGTGGGCGACGCCGCCCCGGAATGCAAACGCTGCGCCGATCACGTGACGGAGGCCCCCGGCGGCAAAGGCGCCGTGAGGGAGGTAGTGGAGCGGATACTCAGGGAAAGGGGCCTGTGGGAAGACATCTGCGCCGATTTTGAAAAATATGCCATTACGGACAAGCCGGTAAGCCAGTGAGCGTTATCGATATAGTCCATACGGGAGATATGCACGGCAGGCTTTCGTATCCCAAGGCCATGAAGCTTCGCGAGCTGAGAAAAAACAGCGACCTTCTGCTGGATTCGGGAGATGCGGCAGCCTGCGGAAACGTTTTTTTTCATCCCTTCGGCGAAAGGATACACAGCCTGATGAACAGGGCGGGCTATGACGCCGCCTGTATAGGCAACAGAGAATACCATATCCTGAGGGCCGGTATGAAATGCACCCTGAGGCGCGCCCGTTTTCCTTTTGTTTCCGCCAATTTCTGCTGGTCCGGGGGCAGGCTGTTCGAAGAATACGAGCATTTCATAATAAAAGAGACCGAGATATTCGTGTTCGGCCTGTCCAACGTCAACGTTTCCGCAGATATGAAGATAGCCCGTTACGCCGCGCAGTATCAGACCGATCCTGTGGAGCGGGCGGAAAAAATAGTGCTGGAGTTCGAGCAGACCCCCGCCATAAAAAACCAAAGGATGATAATCGCTCTCACCCATCTGGGGCTGGAAAAGGACAAAGAGACCGCCGCAAGGCTGGAGGGCAGGATAGATATCGTTCTGGGAGGGCATTCCCACGATTCCTGCTACGGCACCGTGAAGGGGACCCATATCGTCCACAGCGGCTGCCGCTGCGGCTTTGCCACGCGGCTGTCATATGATACCGAGACAAAAAAGATCACCTCGCTTGAGAGGATCGCTTTATGAAAGCATTTACAAGAATACTTTTGCCCGCGCTTTTTGCCGTTTTATCGGCGGCGCAGGCATTCTGCGCCGGAGAAGTGCTGTATGAACCGTATCCCAGAAGCACCACTCTGGACAGCGCCCACAGAGAGCCCTTGTTCACGGTCCAGTCAAGGGTCCCGGCTCTGTGCGCCTATTCGGTGAACGAAGAGCTTCCCTTCGACAAAATGACTCCCTTTGACGACCGGGAGCCTTCCAATATGCATACGGCGCGCCTGAAAGGCCTCAACACAGCCCCGGGCTTTGTGAACAGGGTATATATAAAATGCTCCGCTTCGGAGGAGACTCTGGAGATGGTTTACTGTTTCCTTACGGAAAAAGACGATTCCCTTTCCGGCGCCGCCCTTACCGGCGCGGATTCTCCGGAAGAGCTGCTGAAAACGGCGGGGGAGGACCGGCTGCGGAGAGTGTCTCTTATTTCCTCTGCCGGTATGTCCCGGGAGGATATAGAACGGATAAAAAGCGTCAATCCTTCTCTTGTCTGCCTGCTGGAGACCAGCATCACTTCTGCCCCGGAGGGGCTTCCGGACAGGTACTATCTGCGGGACTCCGACGGCGGGCTCATAGAAGCCTCTCCCGGCCTTTACCGCCTGGATATGACCGATTTTGAGGCCGGCAACTATATTTCCGGCAGGATATACGATGAGCTTTTGAAAAGATCGTTCGTTTACGACGGCTGTCTGCTGATGGATATGGCCATGGAGCCCGGGGAGATCTACACCGATTACGGAGGCGTGCGCCACAGCCCCGCCGCCGAAAAAGGGGAGGAGGCCTGGTACAAGGGCATAGTTTACGCCCTCAGGAACCTGAGATGGCTTTATCCCTGGGGCATAGTTTCGGCCCGTACCTCTGCGGTGCCGGAGGACACCACCCTTTTCAAGCTCCTCAACGGAAAGGGCATAGTGTATTCTTCGGAAAATATGACGCCGGAAGGCTTCCGCGGCCTTCTGGACGAATACAACGGCTGGATGAACAGGATGCTGCAGAACAAGGTGGTGCTTATAGAGACCGCCGCTGTGGACAGGCTGCCCGCCCGGCTGATCTTAAAAATGAAGGAAAAGGAAAACGATCCTTTTATGATAGACGAAAACTTCGGGCCTTACCGTTTCGGATACGCCCTTTCAAGGCTTTATGACGGCTATCATACTTCACGCATAAACGAATATCTGTCTTTCGCTTCTCCCTGGTTTGACGAATACGGTTTCGATCTGGGAAAACCTGTTTCAAAGGCCAAGTATTACACCCGGGAGGAGGACGGGCGCTATGAAAAAGCAAACGTGGTGAACGCCCTGGGCTCCGTTTTCGATAACGTTTTCCGCCGGGATTTTGAAAAGGGGATAGTGCTCCTGAACGGAGGAAGCGCTCCCGCCACCGTGGCGCTGGAGGAAGAGTATCAAAGGTTCTCTTCGCCTGCGGCGCCTCTTTATGAAAGATATTACGACAACGAGGACGCCTTTTCCTTTTCGGGTCCCGTCGCAAAAAAAGCGCTGGCGGAGGGCGCGGAAAGCGGCGCCCCCGAGCTTTATTTCGGGCGAAGCTGCGCAGTGTGCCCCGAGGGCTCCTGGGCCGGCTGCGCCATAGAGGTCCCCTTTGAGGGCGATTACACCCTGAAGGGCTGTTTCCCTTCCGCGGGAGAAGGAACGTCTGTGGTATATTGCGACCTGTTTGTCAACGGAGAGCAGCAGGACGCCTGCGAGACCGCGGCGGGGGAAAACAAAAGCGCCGTTTTGTTTGAAAAGGTGCTTCTTAAACCCGGCGACAAGATAGAGCTCCGGATATCCGCAGACGGCCCCTTCGGCCTGGATTACGTTTATCTGGCTTCGGAAAAACGCTACAACGACGGATCGTCCGTGAAGGAGATCACCCTTGACCCCTTTGACGGCATACTTTTGAAAAAAACGGAAAAATGAAAACCCTGTATATTCTGACTATACTGCTGATCTGGGCCTTCAAAGCCTGCGCCGCAGATTTTCCGGCGGAGGTCCGTATCATTTATTCCGGCAGCCGTCCGGAAAGCCTGGCCGTGATATATCCCGAGGCTCTGGAACAGCAGGAGCTGCAGAGCGATATAAGCTATATGAAAGAAGCAAGCCTTGCCCTGGATCTGGCAGTGACCACGGGGACCGTGAAAAGAAACAATGCGGAATGCACCACGGTATGTTACATTATAAACAAGGCTCCTTTCCGTCCGGGCAGCGGGAACGTGCTGAGCCTGGTGGTAAACCAGCTGAAAAGATACCCGGATATCGAGATAGAATGCTACGGGATGCCCCGGCCGCCGCGCTCAAGCTGTTTCGTGAGCAACAAATATGCGGAGGTAACGGGGACGACGGACGGTTATACGCTGGATTACCGGATAAAGATAAAGGATCCGCGTTTTTCCCGCATTTTCGTTCCGGACATATATTACACGGAAAAAAGGGCCTCCGCCGGCATAGCCCTTATATTGCTGGCTTTGACCGGGGCCTTTTCCATATACGCATTGAACCGCAAAAGATAATCATTTCAAGGAGAACGATATGGCACTTTCTTTTAAATTTGAAGAGCTGGCGCGGATCGCCGCTTCCAAACGCGCGTCCGATATTTTTGTAAAAGCGGGCGCTCCCCCCAGGATGAAGCTCCACGGGGATATCATAGAAATGGAAGGCTATCCCGTGCTTGGGGACGAAGAGGCGGACGAGCTTATATATCAGAACCTTTCGCCGGAACAGATAGGCCGTTTTGAGAGGACCCACGAGCTTGACGCCTCGCTGAGATTTCCCGGCGTCTGCCGTTTCAGGCTCAACGTTTACAGACAGAGGAATTCTTCTGCCGCCGTGTTCAGGGTGATCCCGGAAGAGATCATGACCCTGGACGAGCTCAATATGCCCGCCACCCTCAAGGAGTTTGCCAAGCTCAAGGACGGCCTTATACTTGTCACGGGCCCTACCGGCTGCGGTAAATCCACTACGCTGGCGGCTATAATCAACGAGATCAACGAGACCAGAAGAGCCAATATTATCACTATAGAGGACCCTGTGGAATTCGTGCATCCCGACAAAAAGGCCCTCATATCCCAGAGAGAAGTGGGCATCGATACCGAAAGCTTTGCCAGCGCTCTGAAATACATCCTCAGACAGGCTCCGGATATCATCCTGGTGGGAGAATTGAGAGACGTGGAGACTATGAACATCGCCCTTTCCGCTTCGGAGACCGGCCACCTGGTGCTTTCTACCCTGCACACCTCCTCTGCCGCCGAGACCCTGGAAAGGATCATCAACATGTTCCCTCCCGCCGAGAGAGAGCTTTTGTGCCTGCGTATAAGCAAAACTCTGAAGGGGATCGTGGCCCAGAGGCTCCTGAAGCGCATAGACAAGCCCGGCCGCATCGCCGCCGTAGAGGTGATGACTGCGACTCCCACCACGGTGAAGCTCCTGGAGGAAGGGCGTTCCGGTTCCATCTACGACGCCATCAAGGAGGGCAGTTATTTCGGTATGCAGACCATGAACTATTCCCTTGACAGATACGTGAAGGCGGGGGTGGTGAGCAAACAGGACGCCATTGCCAATTCCGGCAATATCTCCGAGCTGAACATGATGCTCCGCCGCACCAGCGTCACCAGAGAGGAAATGGGGCTTGAGGAAAACAAAAAGCCCGCCCAGCCCGCCAAGCCTCAGCTGAGGCCCAGGACCCCGGGCAGGAACTAAGGGAACAAGGGTATGCAGCCCCCCGCCTGGTCGTTTTCGGCCCACAGGACTTTCCGGGAGTGCAAAAGAGAATACTTTTACGACAAGTATTATATGCTCTGCCGCGACAAATACCACGTGCTGGCGCTGAAAAAAATGACTTCCCTGCCTTTGCTTGCGGGATCCATAGTCCACGGCGTTATAGCGGAAGGGCTGTGGAACAGGTTCCGCTACGGCCGGGCCCCGGCGGAAGAGCAGATGACCGCCGTTTTCCGGGAGCGTTTCGATACCGCGGTCCGGCGTTCGGCGGAAGCGGCGGACAAGTCTCTGTATTCCGCCCGGGCGGACGATATGCTCGAAGAGCATTATTACGGCGATCCGGATACGGACGAAAAGATCGGGGAAACCGGAGAAAAAGCCGCGGCGGGGCTTTCGGCCTTCTGCCGCCACAAGGTGTGGCTGTCCCTTATGAACGATATAGAGGAGCGCAACGTCCGCTATCTTGAAAAGGAAAAGGATTTTCCTTCGTTCGATCTGGAGGGCATAAAGGTTTACGCCGTGATAGACCTGGCCCTTTGCGGAAAAAACTGGTTTCGGATATTTGACTGGAAAACGGGAAAGCCCGGTTCTGCCGACAAAACGCAGCTGGCGGTTTACGGGCTTTTTGCCGCCCGGGAGTGGGGGTGGGATCCCGAAAAGGTGAAGTTCACCTTTGTTTACCTGTCGCCGGAAACGGTGAAACAGGAAGAAAGCATAACTTCCGGGGATATAAAGGAGACTCAAAAGCTTATAAAAGAGTCGTATGCAGAAATGCTGGCGCTTTACAACGGGGGCAGCCCCGCGGCAGAGGATTTCCCCCAAAGCCCGGGCGCCCGCTGCGGCCGCTGCCGCTACCGCGAGCTGTGCGGGAAACAGTTTTAAAAAGGCCTTTAGCGGGAAAGGCTTTTTTTTTGTCTCCCGAAAGGGGTACTTTCAGACTGTTTGCCGGATATCTTTCCCGGGGGCAACCCCGCGCCGCGGAAAGTTTTTTGATACCGAAAATTTTGCTCTTTTCCGTTGCATTGGCAAACGGTAATGCGCTCATTGGCAGTTTTCCGGCAGCAAATACTTTGCCGGCAAAAACAAAAAACCGTTTTTTTGAGAAAATTTTTGAGAGCATATTAAAATGCCATATAAATATGGTACAATGAAAATGAAGACGGCAATTTTGCCGCTTTCGACTAATACTATGTCAAGGAGATACCAACTATGAAAAAGGTTGTGATCAAAAAATCTTTCGGAAGGGCC
>JAGDAG010000297.1 GCA_017959625.1 Abditibacteriota bacterium
CGGGGGCACCGTTTTCCGCCTTCCTTATAAGCCGTCGGAACGACGGCGCAAGGAAAACGGGGGTGCCGATCAAGGAGCGTGAGGCACAAAGCCCGCGCCGAGATGACTAGACGGGACTCAACCACCGCCTCCCTCGTCATTTTAAAAAAAACATTACGGGCGTTGCGCCCGGGAGGAAAACCAATGATAAACAAGCTCGTATTTGCCCTTGTTATGGCTTTTGCCGCCTGCTCTGTGTTTGCGCAGTCCTCATTTGCCCCTCTTTCCATCCGCGGGACGAACTATTATCCCGCCCTGACTCCCTGGGGGGATATGTGGAGCGAAAAAACTCCCGCCGACACCTATGAGAAGGATATGGCTCTGGCTGCTTCCCTGGGGGTGAACGCCGCGCGCACCTTTTTGTTTTTTGACACCGAAAGAGGCTACAACACCGCCGACGGCGCCGTTTCCCCCTATATGCTGAAACGCTTCGAAGAGCTGCTGTCCGCCGCGGACAAACACGGCATCCGGGTGATCCCCTGCTTTGAGGGGCTTTACGACAAAAACGAAGCCGTATGGAAAAAGTTCATCTCCTGCTTTGTGAAAAAATACTCCGGCGACAGCCGCATCCTTATGTGGGACCTTATGAACGAGCCCGGCGGCTCCGTGGGAGGGCCTCTCGGGGACGAAAGGATCGCCGCCTTTGTGAAAGACGGTTTCGCATACGTAAAGAGCCTGGATCCCAAACACCCGGTCACCGTGGGCCTGTGCTACGAGATATACCAGCTCTCCCAGATCATAGTTCCCGACACCTCACACTTTCACGATTACGCACCCTGGAAGGATTACCGGGAGCAGGGGCTTGCCCGCATAGGAGGCACCGTGGCCATGATGAGGCAGTATGCTCCGGCGAAGCCGGTGATAGTGGGGGAATACGGCTGGGCCAGCCGGGATGACAAAAACGAACTGGGGACTCCTGATATGTCCGAAAGGCTCCAGGCTTACAGATACGGCATATGCCTGTCCGGCTATGAGCGTTACAGAGTGGAGGGCGTCCTCTCCTGGTGCCTGCTGGACTATCCCGTCCCCCTGTGGCAGGACGCCCAGCGGTATTACGGCTGCGTGCGTTTTGACGGCTCCCTGAAGCCCTCCGCCATAGTGATGAAGGATTTCTACACAAAATGGGCCGCCGGCGCAGATTACGGATTCTCCGAGGACTTCAACTCGCCTCTTACCTGGCAGGAGACAAAGGGCTGCAGGCTGACGGATGAGCTGGAGGACGACGGCCTCGTCCTTCAGACCCTGGGGGCGGACGGAAACGGGTTCATGGCCCAGACCCGGACGGTAAACCTTGGACTATATCCGTATCTTTCCGTTTGTGTCACGGAGCTGTCGGAAAACGCTTCCGCCCGGGTGGAGATAGAAGCAGGAGGGAAAACCTATGCATTTCCGGAAATAAAAGAGCCGGGGGTGTATGAATGGGACGTCCGGACCGTTATGCCGGCCCCGGACAAGCCCTAAAAGGTCTCGGTGAATGCCGCGCTTTCCGGACCGGCGGGGAGCGAAGCCTTGTGGGAGCGCATAAGCCTGGGCAAAAAAAAACAGCTGCCGGCAAATTAAGC
>JAGDAG010000298.1 GCA_017959625.1 Abditibacteriota bacterium
GTATGGGAACGGGGCGCGGCGGAGACCCTCGCCTGCGGTACAGGCGCCTGCGCGTCGGCCGTCGCGTCGATACTGAACGGCAAAACGAAACGAAAGGTAAACGTTCATCTTGCCGGAGGGGACCTGGTCATAGAATGGGCCGAAGGCGGAAACGTATTTATGACCGGACCTGCCGAAACTGTCTTTGAAGGATCCGTTCCGCCGGAGATCCTGGACCGGTGGCTGTGAATATCGGAGCAATAAAAATGGATAACAAGGTATTTGGCGGCGCTCTTTACGGAAAAACGGAAATAAACGGAAGCGCCGGAGAACTGAATTTCAATCCCGCAAACCTGAAGGTCATAACGATCTCAAGGACCACCGGCAGCGGAGCGTCCATAGTTGCGCAGCGTCTTGCCGAGGATATGGGCTGGACCGTGTGGGACCGCTCCCTTCTGCTTTCTCTTGCCGAGGACGTGAATATCCAGAAGGAAATTCTGAAGGTGATAGACGAACGGCATCTCGATACGGCTTCCTCTTACGCCTACAGCCTGTTCGGAGACACTTCCCTGGGAGGCATGGTCTATACCCGCCAGCTGGCAAGGACCATCTGGGCCATTTGCGCCAGGAACAAAGCGATAATCATCGGCAGGGGAGCCAACTTTATCGTTCCCAACGCTTTGCACGTGCGCATAGACGCCCCCTTTGAACGCAGAGTCGAAAACATGATGAAGTTTGAGGATATGGGCAGGGAACAGGCCGAGAAACAGCTGAAGATCTCCGACAGAGACCGCAAAAACTTTCTTGTGAAATGCTTCGGAAAGGAAAAGGTGGAAAAATTCCCCTTCGATCTGCAGCTTTCCATGAACCGCCTTTCCAAGGATGACGCTTCCGCCCTTATCAAGCTGGCTTTCGCTCAGCACGAAGCCAGGCTGAAGGTCAAATTTGCGGATCATCTTTTGTAGCGTCAAAAAAAACGGCGGAAGTATCGGGATACTTCCGCTTTTTTTGCTTTGCGCGCCCTGTGTCAGCGCACCCGCCAGGCGATGTCTTTCCGGTAGAATTTGTCTTTGAAATCTATTTTGCCGACCGCATCGTAGGCTCTTTTTATGCATTCGTCAAAGGTGTCGCCGGTGGCGGTGACGTTCAGCACCCGCCCTCCCGAGGTGACGGTTTCGCCGTTTACGGTCTCGGTGCCGGCATGGAATACGTGGGCTGTTTTTTCCGCTTCTTCGATCCCCGTTACGGGATAGCCCTTGGCGTAGCTTCCCGGATAGCCTCCGGAAGCCATGACCACCGAGACCGCCTTTTTGTCTGCAAAGGAGATCCGGGCTTCCTTCAGTTTTCCCGTGGCTGTTTTCAGGCATACGTCAAGAAAGTCGCTTGTCATAAGAGGAAGGATCACCTGGGTCTCCGGATCCCCGAAACGCACGTTGAACTCCACTACTTTGGGGCCTTTTGAGGTGAGGGCAAGGCCCGTGTAAAGGACGCCCCTGTATTTTATGCCTTCGGCGGCAAGGGCTTTGAGGGTCGCCCCTATGATGCGCTCGCTGACAAAATCGGATATTTCTTTTGTGTAAGCCGGGACGGGAGAATAGACGCCCATTCCGCCGGTGTTGGGGCCTTTGTCGCCGTCAAAGGCTCTTTTGTGATCCTGCGAGGGAGGCATAACGTAAAAATCCGTGCCGTCCACGAAGGAAAGGACCGTTACTTCGGGGCCGTCCAGATATTCTTCTATGATGATCTCCCTGCCGGAATCGCCGAAGAGCCCGCCGTCCAGCATATCCCGCGCGGCTTTTTTGGCGTCTTCGGGATCCGTACAGACAAAAACTCCCTTGCCGGCCGCTTCTCCGTCTGCTTTTACCACGATGGGCGAACCGGAGGCCTTTGCCGTTTCATCGATATATTCCGCAGCCTTGGCGGAGTCGGTGAAGATCCTGCAGGAAGCGGTAGGGATGCCGTATTTTTCCATAAGCTCTTTTGCAAAGCGTTTGCTGCCTTCCATCCTTGCCGCCGATTTTGAGCAGCCGAAAACCGGGATGTTTTCCGCTTCAAGAGCATCGGCAAGGCCTCTTATAAGGGGGGACTCCGGCCCGACTATAACGAGATCCGCTCCGATGGCCTTTGCCTTTGCCGTGACCTGCGGAACGTCCACGGCCTTTATATCCTTTATGCGGGTGGAGTATTTTTCCATGCCCGCATTCCCCGGGAGCGAATAAAGTTCGGAAAGAAGAGGGCTTCGGGAACACATTTCCGCCATGGCGCATTCTCTTCCGCCTCCGCCTATGATAAGCACCTTCATAAAAAGCCTCCTTGATAAAAACACTACTTCTATTATAACACAAATCGGGCCGTAAAACAGGACGCGCCGGGGCAGGCTTCCGAGCAAAAGATACGGCGGCTTTTTACTTGATATTTTTTGTGTTTTGTTGTATCATAAATGTGTATAAATTAATTTTACCGGTTATATGGAGTAATATATGGATAGACATTTTAAATATATCCTGGCGGCTTTGATCCTGCTGGCGCCCTGCGTATGTTTTGCGCAGGAAGCGCCTGCCGAGGCTGCGCCTGCCGACACGCCCGCCGCCGAGGCCGCGCCCGCAGAGAC
>JAGDAG010000299.1 GCA_017959625.1 Abditibacteriota bacterium
ACGTGCTCCACTCGCTTCGGAGCGATCCCGCCTTCGTGCCGGAGCTGGATCTGGTCATGGAGCTTGGGGGCAGGCTCATAGGGCAGAATATGTTTATGAAGACCCTGATAAAGGCCGACGACGGACGGGACGTGCCCGTTCTCACCATGGGGCCCATCTGTATAGCGCCGGACCTGAAGCGCCGGGGCTGCGGCAAAAGGCTGCTGGACTATTCCCTGGAGAAGGCGGCGGGCATGGGCTTCGGGGCCGTTTTGATTGAAGGCAACATCGCCTTCTACGGCAAAAGCGGCTTTGTGTACGCCGGCAGCCTGGGCATACGCTATAACGATCTGCCGGAGGATGCCGATCTGTCTTTTTTCCTGGCAAAGGAGCTTCGTCCGGGATATCTGAAGGGCGCCGAGGGAGTATATCTCACGCCCCCGGGCTATCACGTGCCCGAGGACGAAGCGGAAGAGTTTGACAAAGCTTTTCCCGAAAAGGAAAAAAAGCGGCTTCCCGGGCAGCTTTTCCGAACGGACTGACCGGCGGAACGTTCCCGCAAAAACAGACGGGCCCGTCTCTTTTGGCGGGCCCGTTTTTGTATCTTTCCGGCCTGCCGGGGCTTTTGAGGCGCGCCCCCGGTCCGCCTCTGTCCGCTATTGAAATCCCGGCTCTTTTGTGATAAAATCATATTTGTAAAAAGTACCATAGGAGCTATTATGGACGGCATTATCGATCCCCGGGCTGATTTCAATACTCAGAAACAACAATTTATCAACTGCATCAAAAACAACCTTCAGAGACGGCTTGCGAAAAATGACATAAACACCAATGATTACGACAGATATATGTCTCTTGCCTATACGGTGCTGGATCATATGGTGGATTCATGGATAAAGACCGACAGGGCGTACAGCGAGGCAAAACCCAAAAGGATCCATTATATATCCATGGAATTCCTCATGGGAAGGGCCCTTTCCAACAATCTTATTTCCCTGGGGCTGTATGACGTTGCCCGGGACGCTTTCTGCGAACTGGGCTACGATCTGGAAGAGACTGCCGATTTTGAGAAGGACGCCGCTTTGGGCAACGGCGGCCTGGGGCGTCTTGCCGCCTGCTTCCTGGATTCCATGACGAATCTGGGGATACCCACCCACGGCTACGGCATACTGTACGATTACGGCATGATGAAGCAGACCATCCAGAGGGACAGGCAGGTGGAAAAGCCGGACGTCTGGCTGAATATACCGTATCCCTGGAGCATAAGCCGTGTCACCGAGACTACCGAGGTGCATTTCGGCGGCCACGTGGTCCATTCCGACGACAGAGACACTACGAAAGCCTGCCGCTGGGATCCCCTGCAGAAGCTGCTGGCAGAGGCTCACGATATCCCCGTTTACGGGTATAACAATTCCAACGTGAACGTTCTCAGGCTGTGGTCGGCGCGCTCTGCCGGCGAGTTCGATCTGGATTCGTTTTCGGAAGGAAAATACATGGACGCCTGTCAGGCCCAGGTGTTCAGCGAAAGCATCACCAAGGTCTTGTATCCCAACGACAAGGACATGAGCGGAAAACGCCTCAGGTTCCGGCAGGAGTATTTTCTGGCTGCGGCGTCTCTGCGGGATATCATCAACCGGTTCCGCAGGGAGCACAACGGCGATTTCGGGATCTTCGCCGACAAAGTGGGCATCCAGCTCAACGACACCCATCCCGGTTTGTGTATAGCGGAGCTGATGCGCATCCTTGTGGATGAAGAGAACATAGGCTGGGACAAGGCCTGGGAGATAACGGGAAAGGTGTTTGCCTACACCAATCATACGGTCCTTCCCGAGGCCCTGGAGGAATGGCCCGTGAGCCTTGTGGAAGAGCTTCTGCCGCGGCATATGGAAATAATCTACAACATCAACCATTTCTTTATGGAACAGGTGGGCATCCGGTATCCCGGCGACTTCGGAAAGATGCAGAGGATGTCTGTTATAAACGACAAAAGCAGATCGGTGCGTATAGCAAATCTGTCTATCGTGGGCTCCCACAAGGTCAACGGCGTGGCCGCTCTTCACAGCGAGCTCCTGAAAAAAGACCTTTTCAGGGACTTTGCCCAAATGTATCCGGAGCGGTTCGTGAGCGTGACCAACGGCGTGACTCCCCGGCGCTGGATGTTTTCCGCGAATCCAGCTCTTACCGCGCTGATAAAAGAGGCCATAGGGGACGGCTGGATGCAGGACCTTGAAAAGCTCATAGAGCTGGAGCCCTTCAGCGAAGACAGCGGTTTCCGCAGCGAATGGGCAAAGGTGAAGGCCGGCAACAAAAAACGCTTTTCCGCTTTTCTGAAAAAGGATGCGGGGCTGTCTGTGGATCCCTCCTTCATGCTTGACGTCCAGGTGAAAAGGATACATTTCTACAAAAGGCAGCTGCTGTTTCTTTTGTATATCCTTTACAGATACTACGATATCAGAAAGAACCCCGGAAAATACAAAGTCCCCAGAGCCTTTGTCATGGGAGGAAAGGCTTCCCCCAGCTACTGGGCGGCCAAGGAACTGATTTATTTTGCCAACAGGGTCTCCCATATCATCTCCAGCGATCCGGAAGTAAAAGGACAGATAGAGTTCGTGTTCATGCCCGACTACAGGGTGAGCTCGGCAGAGATAATAATGCCTGCCGCAGATCTTTCCGAACAGATCTCTACCGCGGGGTATGAGGCTTCGGGGACCGGCAATATGAAATTCGCTCTTAACGGGGCCCTTACCATAGGCACTCTCGACGGGGCAAACGTGGAGATAAAAGACTGCGTGGGCGAAGACAATATCTTTATTTTCGGCATGAACGAAAAAGAGGCGCGGGAGCTGAAGGAGCGCTACGATCCCCGGGAATACGTGGAGAAGTATCCGGAAATAAAAACTATCCTGGAGCTTGTAAAGGGAGACTTTTTCTGCGCAGACAATCCCGGCGGCCTGCGTTTCTTTGCCGATTATCTCACGGGGGGAGACGAGTATCTTGTTATGGCGGATTTTGATTCTTACCGCAAAATGCAGGAGCAGGTGGACGCCTTGTATGAAAATACCGACGAGTGGGTAAGGAGATCCGTCCTCAACGTGGCGCGCTGCGGCTATTTCTCCTCCGACAGAAGCATAAAGGAATACAACGAAAAGATCTGGAAGGCGGAACCGGTGGTGCTGCCGCGTATAGATTACGGAAGGTGAAATGTTTTTATTAAGGATGCCCCGGATAATGGGGAAACTGTCTTTGGGAGCCGTCGTTCTTGTTTTCCTTGGCGGTCTGCTGTATAAAAACAACGATTTTATTTCCCTCGGAGGCGTTTTGTTTAAGTACAAGGGCTCTGCGGCGGTAGTGAAGGTCCCCGAAGGTACGAAGACCATAGGCAAGGGGGCTTTTGCCAGGAACGAAACGGCAGAGAGGATAGAGCTTCCCGACAGCGTGGACAGCGTCAGAGATCTTGCCTTTGCCGGCTGCTCTTCGCTGAAAAGAGTGCGTCTTTCCAAAAACCTCACCCAGATAGGTAAGGGGGCCTTTATGGGCTGCGCCTCCCTTGAAAGAATAACCGTCCCGTCGCGGATCACGAATATCGAAGAGTTCACCTTTGCCAGGTGTTCTTCTCTTGAAAGCGTGACTCTTCCCTCGGAGCTTCTTGCCATAAGAAGCAACGCTTTTGCCGGCTGCAAAAGCCTGAAAGCGATAGCCTTTCCTCCGAAGCTTGCCGCCATCGAAAGCGGCGCCTTCGGTTTGTGCGGCTTGCTGGGGACAGTGACTCTGGGCCCCTGTATCACCACTATAGGACCCGCGGCCTTCGTTCCCGGCGGGAAGCTGGTCATCAGGGCAAAAAAGGATTCTTGCGCGGAGAAATATGCAAAAAAAATGCATATCAAGCTTGAGCTTTATTAAGCCGTGACGTGAGGCAGCTATTGGAAAACACAGAGATCAGAAAAAAGGTCTTTTCGTTTCTCCACAAGGTGGAAAAACCGGGAAGATATACCGGAGGAGAGCTGAATTCTGCAGAGGCAGCGCAGCGGGAGGTCCGGGTGTGTCTGTGTTTTCCGGATATATACGAAGTGGGGATGAGCAACCTGGGCCTGCGCATATTGTATTCGGTGCTCAACGACTGCGCTGATTCCGCCTGCGAGCGCTGCTTTGCTCCTGCGGGGGATATGGCAGGGCTGATGGAAGAAAACGGCGTCCCGCTTTATTCTCTGGAATCCTTTTCGCCTCTTTCGTCCTTCGACGCGGTGGGTTTCTCCATGGCATACGAGCTTTGCTATCCCACCGTGCTGGATATGCTGCGAAGGGGCGGGATCCCGGTTTTCTCCCGCGAGAGAACAGCCGAAGACCCGGTGATCATTGCCGGCGGGCATACCTGCACCAACCCCGCTCCCATGGAGCCCTTTATAGACGCCTTTGCCATAGGAGACGGCGAAAAAACCATACTGAAAATAAAAGAGGCGGTTAAAGGCCGCAAAAAGGGCAGGGCCGCCGTCCTTGAGGCCTTGTCCCGGATACCGGGGGTCTACGTCCCCGGAGTGTCCGGAGGAGCCGTAAAATCGGATATAGTTTCCGATATGGACAAAGCGCCGTTTCCCCGGACTCTTGTTATCCCCAATATCCGCATAGTTCACGAAAGGGTGATGCTGGAGGTTATGAGAGGCTGTTCCAGAGGCTGCCGTTTTTGTCAGGCCGGCTTTATCCAGCGCCCGGTCAGGGAAAAAAGCCTCAACACTCTTCTCCGGGAAGCCGAGGCGCTGTGCATAGCTACCGGCTACGAGGAAATAGCCCTTACCAGCCTTTCTTCCACGGATCATTCCCAGATAGAACCTCTCGTGGACAGCCTGACGGACGCCTTTTCCGGCAGCAAGACCGGGATATCGCTTCCGTCCATACGCGCCGACGTTTCCTGTGTGAAGCTTGCAGACAGGATACAGTCTGTGAGGAAAAGCGGCCTTACCTTTGCCCCGGAAGCGGGGAGCCAGAGGCTGAGGAACGTTATAAACAAAAACCTTACGGAAGAAGATCTGTTCTCCTCCGTGGAAGCGGCTGCAGAGAAGGGCTGGAAAAGGGTGAAGCTGTATTTTATGATCGGCCTGCCCTATGAGACCGACGAAGACGCTCTGGCGATATGCGATCTTGTTGGCAGGCTCCGGAAGCATGCCAGGACCGTTTGCCCTTCCTTTGAGATAAGTATAACCGTATCTCCTTTCGTTCCCAAGCCCCATACTCCTTTTCAGAGACAGCCTATGGCAGATGCGGAAACTCTTGAGCGCAGGATATCTCTTGTCCGCAGCGGTATGCCCCGGGGGGTCAGGCTCAGCTGGCACGAACCTGCCGCCTCCCGTCTGGAAGCGGCTTTGGCCCGGGGCGGAGCAGAGCTTGCCGGGCCGGTCTATTCCGCTTTTCGTATGGGAGCGCGGCTGGAACAGGACGATTATTCGGAGGCCGTATGGAACAAGGCTTTTGCCGAACACGGCCTGAACATAGAGGAATGCGCCTGCCGCCGGTATGAAGAAACGGAAGCCCTGCCCTGGGACAATATAAACGTGGGCGTAAAAAGCGGTTTTCTCATCGAAGAAAACCGCAGAGCCGAAAAAGGGATCACTACTCCGGACTGCCGGACCCACGGTTGCAACGGCTGCATGGAATACACGGCGCTTTGCGCCTCCAGAGGAAAAAACGAAGCCGAAGTTTACAAGCCTTCCGTCCCCCTGCAGGACAGGAACGGAAGAGTGGGGACGGCGCTGTTCAGGTTTTCCAAGGGGCCGCGGCTGCGGTTCATAAGCCATCTGGATCTTATGGGCGTATTCGAAAGGGCGGTGCGGATATCCGGCGCTCCGGTCTGGTTCAGCCGGGGCTTCAATCCGAAGCCGGGCATCTCTCTGGGGCCGGCCCTTGCTTTGGGGGCCACGGCGGAAAACGACGTGTTTTTTATGCGCGTCCATCTTCCGGAAAATGATCTGCCGCAGTTTGCGGAAAATCTGAAAAACAGCCTTGACGCCGCTCTTCCCCCTGCGGTCAGTCTCCGCAAGGTGACCCTGTTTGACGATATCAAAAGGCTGCCGCCGCCCGAAGCAAGCCTGTATTCCCTTAAGGTCAACGCTCCCAGGGAAGAATTGGAGCGGGTGCGCCGGCAGATAATGTCGGAGGACGCCCTTCCCGTAGTGAGAAAAAAAGAACGCAAAGAAAAAACCGTGGATCTGAAGCCTCTCATAAAAGAGATGACCTGCGGCGACGGAGTCATAAAGGCGCTGCTGCCTCATCTGGAAAACACGGCAAAGCCCTCGGAGATATTCGGGCTGTTCGCAGACCGGATGCCGGGGCTTGACCTGAAGGAGATCTGCCGCAGCGACGTGATCCTTCCGGAGGGATATGATGAAGACCCGTGAAGAAGTCCTCTCCTTTGCCCTGGGGCTGGGGGACGCGTATCCGGATATGCCCTTTGACGAAAACTGGCAGCTGGTGCGCCTCAGGAAAAACAAAAAAACCTTTGTTTTTATCTACGACTACAAAGGAGAGCTGCGTATCAACGTGAAATGCCTGCCGGAAAGGGTCGGTATGTATCTTGAAGGCTTCGATTTCGTTATCCCGGCCTATCATATGAACAAGAAGCATTGGATCACGGCAGTCTTGGGGGAAGGCGTTCCGCCGGACGCCGTGAAACAGCTGATAGAGGAAAGCTTTGAACTGGTGGACCGATGAACGAATATGACTCGCTTTCGAAGGCTCCCCTGAACGGGCTCATAATAAGGCTTGCCATCCCCGCCGCCATAAGCATGCTTGTGACTACGGTATATAATATGGCGGACACCTGGTTCGTGAGCAGGCTGGGAACGTCGGCCTCCGGCGCCACGGGAGTGGTGTTCGGCCTGATGTCTCTTCTGCAGGCTGCCGGCTTCATGTTCGGGCAGGGAGCGGGCAGCATCATTTCCCGCAGCCTCGGGGCAGGGGACAGGGCAAAGGCAGAAAGGATAGCGGCAATGACCTTTGCCGTCTCCCTTGCTGCGGGAGCGGTCATAGCCGTTGCCGGTATCGTTTTTATAGTCCCTCTTATGCGGGTCCTGGGCAGCACCCCGACCATTTTGGTCTTTTCCCGCAAATACGCCCTGTGGATACTGCTGGCAGCGCCCTTCCTGCTGGGCAGCCACGTTCTGAACAATATCCTGCGGTTCGAGGGGAAAGCGGCCCTCGCCATGGCGGGGCTGGCGTCCGGGGCGTGCCTGAATCTGATAGGGGATCCTGTTCTCATCTTCGGCTGCCGGCTGGGCATAACCGGGGCAGGGATATCCACCGCTGTTTCACAGGCGGTGAGTTTCGCGATACTGCTTTATATGTTTTCCTCCGGCAGGTCCGGCATAAGGCTTTCGGTGAAGAACCTGTCCTTCAGGTTTTCCGAGCTTGCCGACGTGTGCGGGACGGGCTTTCCCAGCTTTGTGAGGCAGGGGATGAATTCCGTCACCGCTATGGTACTGAATTATTACGCCGCAAGCCTGGGAGGCGACGCCGCGGTGGCCGCTATGTCTATCGTGGGCAGGGTGAACTTTGCCCTGTTTGCGGTAGGCCTCGGTCTGGGGCAGGGCTATCAGCCGGTATGCGCCTTTAATTACGGCGCGGGGAATTATGAACGGGTGAGAAAGGGCTATTTCTTTACCTGGCGCGCTTCCCAAATGATCATTACGCTGCTGGCGGCGGCCGGGATAGTGTTTGCCCGGGAAATAGTGGAATTCTTCAGAAACGATCCCCGGGTGATCGAGATCGGGACCCTTGCCCTGCGGCTCCAGGTGGCCGCCCTGCTTTGCGCGCCTTATCAGGTGAGCGGCAATATGCTGCTCCAGAGCACGGGGCAAAAGCTGGCGGCAAGCGCCCTGTCCCTGCTGAAGAACGGCCTGTATTTCATTGTTCTTGCAAGTGTTTTCACCCGTATCTGGGGGCTTTTGGGGCTGCAGATGGCCCAGCCCTCCGCCGACGTCCTTACAGCGCTTACCACCATCCCCTTTGTGACGGGTTTCCTGAGAAGGCTGAAAAAAAACGCGCCGCAGGGCCCATGACGCTCTTTCCGGAAAAACGAAACGCCGGTCCGGACCGGCGTTTCGTTTTTCCGGAAAGAGCGTCATGGGCCCTGCGGCGCGTTTTTTTTCAGCCTTCTCAGG
>JAGDAG010000300.1 GCA_017959625.1 Abditibacteriota bacterium
CGATGTTCTTGGCGGAATCGATGGCGTCGTAAACCACAGCGCCGGGGTCCGCCCCCTGGCGGTGCTTCACTATTTCCACCCCTACTCTTTGGGCCCATATCTCCAGCTGCTCCGTGGCGGCGGCCCGGAAGGTGTCGGCGGCGGCAAGTATCACTCTGTTGCCCTTTTCCTTCAGAAAGTTGGCCAGCTTGGCTATGGCGGTGGTCTTGCCCACTCCGTTCACCCCAACCAGCATATACACCGTGGGCCTGGCTTCCGGCAGCTTGAGGGGCACGTCCTCGCTCTGGGAGAGTATGTCCGCTATCTGTTCCGTCAAAAGCTCCTTCAGCTGGTCGGCGTGCTCCAGCCGCCTTTTGCGGGCTTCGTCTCTCAGGGACTCGATTATGGAATCCACCGTTCTTACGGAAAGGTCTGCCTGAAGCAGCGATTCCTCAAGGTCGCCGAAAAAGGCTTCGTCTATGGGCCTGCGTCCGGTAAGCAGATCGCCTACCCTGCCGAGTATATTCTTAAAAAATTTCATTTCTGTTCCTTTCGTATATCGGTATCGTGAAGGGCCCCGTCGTCTGCGGAGGGATAGTCCAGGTTGTAATTGAGCCCCCGGGACTCCTTTCTCAGCAGGGCGCTTTTTGTGATGAGTTTGGCGCAGGTCACCATATTCGCCAGCTCCACAAGGTCGGCGGTGATGCGGCTGTCTTCGCGTATGGAAAGATATTCGCCTTCAAAACGCTCCAGGGAGTTCATGGCCTTTTCCAGCCATTCGTTGGTGCGGACGATGCCCACGTATTTCCACATGATGTTCTTTATCCCGGCCTTCACCAGGTCTATCTCATCCTTGTGGGAACGCTTGCCCAGGGCGCTGGCGCTGCGGTCCTCCACCTTTTTGAAACCCACGTCCTTTATGGTTTTCCGCGCATGGTCGGCAGCCCGTTTGGAAAACACCACCGCTTCCAGCAGGGAATTGGAGGCAAGCCGGTTGGCGCCGTGGACTCCCGTGCAGGACACCTCGCCGCAGGCGTACATATTCTTTATGCTCGTCTGGGCGTCGAGATCGGTTTTCACTCCGCCGCAGGAATAATGGGCGGCGGGCACGGTGGGTATAGGCTGTTTTGTGATATCGATACCGTAGTTCAGGCAGTTCCTGTAAATAAACGGAAAATGGTTTTTCACAAACTCCGGATCCTTGTGGGTGATATCCAGATAAACGCAGTCCAGTTCCTTGGTCATAAGCTCGTGATGGATGGCTCTTGCCACTATGTCCCTGGGGGCCAGTTCGTTGAGCTCGTGATACATGGGCATGAACCTTGTGCCGTCGGGGAGGCGCAGTATGCCTCCCTCGCCCCGCACCGCTTCGGAAATAAGAAAAGAATCCGCCTCGGGATGATACAGGCTGGTGGGGTGGAACTGGATGAACTCCAGATTGCTGACAACGGCGCCGGCATTATAGGCCATGGCGACCCCGTCCCCCGTGGCTATCGACGGATTGGTGGTATGCTTGTAGGTCTGGCAGAGCCCTCCGGTGGAGAGCATCATGAGGCGCGCCCGGAAGGTGTCTATATCGCCGGTCTCCGTATCCAGCACCACGCAGCCCGCCGCCACGGCAAAGCTTCCTTCCTTTTCGGTGATGAGCTCCATGGCCTGGTGGTGTTCCATAACGTGTATGTTATGGTTTGCCTTCACCATGCGCACCAGGGCTCTTTCTATCTCTCTTCCGGTAAGATCGGCGGCGTGGACTATCCTTCTTGCGCTGTGCCCCCCTTCTCTGCCCAGGTCCAGCCCCAGGGGATTGCCGGAAGCGGAGGCGTTTTTGGTGAAGTTGACCCCCATTTCCATCAGCTCTCTCACCCTGTCCGGCCCTTCGGTCACCAGCGCCGTGACTGCTTCTTTGTTGCAAAGCCCGGCCCCCGCTACCAGAGTATCCCGTATGTGCGATTCGTAGCTGTCGGTCTCGGCCATCACCGCCGCGATGCCCCCCTGGGCGTTGTTGGTGTTGGAGGTGGAGTCGCTTTTTTTGGTGATCACTGCCACGGAAGCAAATTCGGACACCCGAAGCGCAAAGCTGAGCCCCGCTATACCGGACCCAAGAACTATAATGTCGTAATCGATAATCATAAAAATACAATCTCTGTTTCCCGGGGCGTTTTCCCCGGCATTTGGTTTTACAGGATCTCCCTTATTTATATGTTATCATTTTACGCCGCGTTTTACAACCTCTGACGGGGCGTATTGCAGCCTCGCGCAAGCCACAAAAAACGGCGAAACAGTTGAAAATTCATTGAAAAACAAATATAATAGAATTGAGTAGTTATTTTCCGGAGCAATAATAATGGTTAAATTTTCTGAAAAAGACGGTACGCTGATCTGTACCTTTGAAGGACTTCTCAATACGGTCGCCTGCAACGAGATGGACGCCGATCTGAAAGAGCACGTGGAGAACACCACGGGAGACGTGATTTTCGATCTGGCGGACACCGACTACATTGCGTCTTCTTTTCTCCGCCTGTGCATATTCACTGCCAAGGCGGTAGGCACCGAGCGTTTCAACATCATCAATACAAAAAAAGAGATATACGACATTTTTGAGATGTCCGGTCTTGACGACCTCATCAAAGACGAATAAGGTAGCTTTCATGAAAGAATATTCCAGACTTTTCGACACTGCAGAATCCTCCGCGGAAGACATAATCACCTATATCATCGGCGTATTCTCGGAGAATTCCTTTCCCGCAGAAAAAACCAACCAGCTTCGCCTGGGCATAGAGGAAGCGGTGGTGAACGTTTGCAACTACGCGTATATCCACAATTTCCCCGTTACCACGGGCCCTGTGGAGATAAACATCAAAACCGACGGCAAGGTGTTTTACACAGAGATCCGCGACGAAGGCATTCCCTATAACCCGCTGAAAACTCCGAATCCCGATCTCTGGGCTCCAGCGGAAGAAAAGGAGATCGGCGGCCTCGGTATCTACCTTATAAAGCAGATGACCGACGATATCTCTTATGAGAACGACGGAAAAAGCAATTATCTGCGCCTTACCATAATGGCATAAAAAACCTCCCGAAAGACGCAGGCGCGGCGTATCGGGCTGTTTTGTAGCGGCGCCTCCGGCGGGAGAGAACAAAGGCTTGCAATGTTAAAAATAACCAACGAAACAAAAAACGACAGAACTCTTTTACATATATCCGGCGTCATAAACGCCGAAAACTATACTGAATTTGACAAAGCGTTAAGAGACTGCGGCCCTTCCGCAGAGCTTGACCTCGGCGAACTGACCCATATCACAAGCTCCGGGCTCAAGTGCCTTCTCACGGCTATGAAGCGCGGGACGGACATAACCCTTTCAAACGTGTCTTGCGCAACAGACGAGATCATCAGGGCCAACGGCTACGTAAATATGCTTCGGTATAAGGCGGATCCCGGTATAGCCGCAAAGGACTATACTCCCGAAAACACCGCCAAAAGCTTCAAGTCCCTTTTTGCCGGAAAACAGCGCCCGGGAACCGCCAACAAGGTGATCGCCCTTTACAGAGGCAGGGAATATACGTGGGAAGACGTGGAAAAATGCTCTCAGCTGATAGCGTCCGAGCTGGCGGCCCTGGGAGTGAAAAAAGGAAGCCACGTGGCTATCTGCGGCCAGAACTCCATCAACTGGATATCCACATTCTACGCGGTCCAGAAGCTGGGGGGCGTCACGGTTTTGATGAATTATTTCCTGAGCCCCGAAGAAATAATCAATCAGTCCGTTATCGGCGGCATAGAATTTATATGCGTGGGAAGGATCCCCGGCGTTTCCGATTTTGACGAATACTCCCGCCAGGTGACGGCAGAAGGCAGCAGGATAAAAAAGACCTACAACATCCGCGATTCCATCGATTTCACACAGCGTTACGGCGAATACCCCGCCATAAGCGGGCTTTTCAGGGAACCCTATGACGAAGACGACGCCTGCCTGATGCTTTTCACCTCGGGCTCTACCGGCATGGCCAAGGGAGCGGTGTTTTCGTCCAAAGCAATTCTCGACTGTATCTACTGGCTGCTGGACGAATACCGCATCAATTCCGAAGACAGAAACTGTATCTCGCTGCCGTTTTTCCATATTCTCGGCTTTGCCATCATGTTCGTTATAGGCATAAAGTGCGACTGCGCGGCCTATATCCCCGAAACCAACACGCCCCACGAGATACAGCACCTTATAGAGACCCACAAATGCACCATGCTGCACTCCGTGCCCACCATGCTGCTTGCCATACTCAACAACAAAAACTTTGCCCCCGAAAAGGTGGCTTCCCTGCGTTGCTCCATTTTGGGCGGAGCAGTCACCTCCACCGCCCAGATGCAGCTTTTCCGCGCCTCCTTCCCGGGGAACCTTATGGGCAACATATACGGCATGAGCGAGAATCCGGCAATCAGCATAACGCTTTTCAACGATACGGTGGAGCATATCATCAACACAGTGGGAAAGCCTCTGCCCCATATCGCCATCGAGATACGGAAGCACGGCACAAAAGAAGCCCTGCCCGTGGGAGAAGTGGGCGAGATATGCCTTAAGGCCACCACGTCCCTCACCTGCTACTACGATCTGCCCATAGAGCAGCAGCCCTACGACGAAGACGGCTGGCTGCCCACCGGCGACCTGGGAATGCTGGACAGCGACGGCTATCTGATATATTCCGGCAGAGTGAAGGAGCTCATCATCCGCTGCGGCGAAAACATAATCCCCAGAGAGGTCTCCGACCTGCTGCTCACCCACCCCGACATCTCGCAGGCTGTGGCGCTGGGAGTCCCCCACCCGCTTTACGGCGAAGACATCGTTGCCGCCGTGGTGATGGAAGAAGGGAAACAGATAGACAAAAAGGCTATGAGAGAGTTTCTTATGGGCAAGCTGGCAAAATTCAAGTTTCCGGCAGATTATTTCGTTTACGAAAGCTTCCCCATGCTGGGCAGCGGCAAGGTGGATATGATCACCCTGAAGAAAGAGATAGCCGAAAAAATGAAACAAAACGAATAAACGCAGGCAAAAAAACAGGCAGACCTTGAGGTCTGCTTTTTTTTGCGGTTATGACGAATGTGTCGCCGCGCCGCCATCCCGGCTGATGCAGTCATCTCGGCGCCGTTTTGCCAAAGGCAAGGCGGCGGTAAGAGATCTCCCTGTCAAAGATGTTGCCCTATTCCCGTCATCTCGGCGCGGACGGCAATACGACGGATGCGTAAGCATTCAGGCCGGCCGCGGCAAGAGATCCCCGGAGGGGCCCTCCGGCCCGTACCTTGCTCCGTCGGAGAGGGCCGGTGGGAGGACCCGGACAACTTATCATTTCGCTGCACTCCTTATACGGCCCCCCCATCCGGCTTTGCGCCGACACAGTCGGCTTATAAGGAAGCAGCCGGATGGTCCCCCCGAAGATCCCTCTGCCTCCTTCGCCTCGGCGCTATGCGCCGATCGAATTGCGAAGTCGGCGGGATGACGCGGAGCGCTATTGAGCTTGACGGTACGACTGCGCCGAGATGACACGGACACATAGCAAGGCGTGCCCA
>JAGDAG010000301.1 GCA_017959625.1 Abditibacteriota bacterium
GCCGTATCTTCAGTCGGGCAGGCGTGCGGGCCTTCCGGCACACGGCTAAAAAAAAGGCTGCGCAAAGCAGCCTTCCGCAAGGGCGAGTAAAGAGATTCGAACTCTTGGCCTTCAGGGCCACAACCTGACGCTCTAACCAACTGAGCTACACCCGCCGTAACGACATTTTTATTATACCACAACCGCAAAAGCTTTTCAAGCAGCGCGCGTTTTTTATGCTCTGCCTCTCAGCCGAAGATGGACGCATAATACTCCAGAAGCGCATCCGTCACCGGTTTAAGAAGCTCCGTATCCTTTTTGTCCTTCGCTTCGATAAGCAGCCTGTCGCCGTTTTCATATTCGATATGCAGAACCACCCCCGGAGCGTTTTTATCGTTATCGTCCTTCAGATCGCGGCCCAGGCCGTAAAGAACGGAAGACCTGTCAAAAGCCCGCAGATCATACCCCGCAAGTATCTCCGATATCCGTTTATAATAATCGGCGGGAAAACAAATACGCTTTGACGAATTCTTTTTTGCGCTGCCGTCAAAAACGTTCTTTTCAAGCAGCAGCGTCTCCCCGCTTTTTGCGTTCTCTTCACGGACGCGGACGCTTCTTATCTCGGTGAACATTTCTCCCGATCCGACCTCAAGGCTGACGGATTTCACCGGCCCGTCGTTTTTCGGCACCAGCAAATCTCCGATCCCCCTGCCGGCAAACCAATCGGCAAAAACGAGATAGATCCTTTTGGGCCAGTCGGCGAACGGGTCGTTGTTGCAGGTAAAGCGCAGCATCTCTCCCGAGGCGTATTCCGCCGAAAACGAGATCTCCTGAAACTCGGGGGGAAGGCCGGCCGTCACTCTCCACAGTCCGTTCTGCTCTGCCAGCTTTTCATCATCTATGACCTTTTGCAGGCCGGAAAGAAGAGTTTTGTCTGCCCCGGCTTTTATGCCTGTGGTCTTCTCACATGCGAACAGCTTCCCGTCTTCATTTTTTATGATCTCAAAATCATACAGCATGTTTTCATCGGGCCCGGACCATCTGCCCAAAAGATACATAGAGGCGGAAAAGGCTGTTATATCCTTTGAAACTATGGTTTTCGGAGCCTTGCGGTCGGTGTTGTCGGTGACTCCTCCGCATATAACGCCGGAAGGCTCTTTTTTGGCGTCGCACCCCGAAAGAGCGGCGATAAAAAACAAAGCCGCCGCGGTCATCAGCAATAATATTTTCATAAAAACTCCTCCCGTCGAAACCAAACGGGACCGTTATTTGTTCCTTTGGTCGTTCCCTATCCTCAAAACGCTCATAAAGGCGTCCTGTGGCACGTCCACCCTGCATATGGTCTTCATCCGTTTCTTGCCCTCCTTCTGCTTTTCCAGCAGCTTTCGTTTTCGCGTGATATCGCCGCCGTAGCATTTTGCCGTAACGTTTTTTCTGAAGGGCTTGACGGTGGACGCCGCAATGATATTGTTTCCCGCCTGGGCCTGTATCCTGATCTCAAACTGCTGCCGGGGTATGACCTCCTTCAGCCTGTCCACAAGGACCCTTGCCCTTGAAGCCGCCCTTTCCCGGTGGGTAATGAAGCTGAGAGCATCCACAGGCTCGTAATTGAGCAGTATCACCAGCTTCTCCACGCTGCTTTTCCTGTATTCCTTGAATTCATAATCCAGGGTGGCGTAGCCGTGGGTGACGGATTTGAGGGTGTCGAAAAAGTCCATGACTATCTCCGCCAAAGGCATTTCGAACTTAATTATGACGCTGTCCTTGGCGGGATATTCCATTTTATCATATATGCCTCTCCGCTCCTGGCAAAGATCGATAACCGCCCCGATATTGGCGCCGGGCACCATTATGGACGCATCCACGAAGGGCTCCTCTATATACCTAATCTTTTCCGGTTCGGGCAGATCGCTGGGGTTTTCCACCCAAAGAGTCTCGTCCTTTGTGGTGACCACCTTATATATGACCGAGGGAGCGGTGGCTATAAGATCCAGGCCGAATTCCCTCTCCAGCCTTTCCTGGATGATATCCATATGCAGAAGCCCCAGAAAACCGCATCTGAAGCCTGTGCCTAAAGCGGCGGAGGATTCCGGCTCAAAGGTCAGGGAGGCGTCGTTGAGCTGCAGCTTGGAGAGAGCCTCTCTCATATTGTTGAAATCCCTCGTGTCGATGGGATACAGACCCGAAAAGACCATGGGCCTCGCTTCCTTATACCCCTTAAGGGGCGTTTTCGCCGGCCTGTCGGCGTTTGTGACCGTGTCCCCTACTCTGGTATCGCCCACGTTTTTCATGGATGCAGTAAAGTAGCCCACTTCTCCGGCGGAGAGGCTTTCGGCAGGGGTCATCCTCGGGGTAAAGATACCCAGAGAGGACACTTCGAATTCCTTGCCGGAGGACATCATCTTTATTCTGTCCCCGCTTTGCAGCACGCCGTCCATGACCCGGATATAAGCCACTATGCCGAGATACTGGTCGAAATGAGAATCAAAGATCAGGGCTTTCAGGGGAGCGTCCGCATCGCCGCCGGGAGCGGGAATGCGGCTTACCAGAGCCTCCAGAACGTCTTTTACCCCCTGTCCGGTGCGGGCGGATAC
>JAGDAG010000302.1 GCA_017959625.1 Abditibacteriota bacterium
CAAACAGAGATATGCCAAATACTATTGTTGCTATATAATAATCAATGAAGCATATACCGATATCGCTGGCGGCAACGCTTTGCCACACCTGCCGCAGCCTCCCCCAAAAAGCTTTATTCACTATCTTCTCCTTTCTTTCTTATCCAAGCCGGGTCCCCCACACGGGGCAGCGACTTACATGCTCCCCACACACCTCTCCGCACACCGGGCACTGCTTTACCCTCTCCGGTTTTATTTGTCAGCCCGGGCAAACAGCAAAAAATAAACGAGCAGCACAAAAAAGGTCGCGGGGTGAGCGGCGCATAAACCGAGGAAAAAAAACAATGTCATTGCTTTGAACAGCCACCATATGAATTCACCAAAACAGCCCATATCAAGCCTCCTTATATCTATAGCGGGATCCCGGACGATCCGGCGCAAGCAGGAGCGCCCGCAAACAAATAAAAAGTTTTCGTTGGAAAATGCAAAAAAGTAAGAATATGGGGCGAAAGGCCCCGGGGGTCCTGCCGCAGGGCAGGAACAGAGTGATTATTCGGGTATTCCCTTTATATCGGTTGCAGATCCGGAAGCGCCGCTGCCGCTCCGGGGAAATTCGGTTTCCGAGAGAAAACCGTTATACACTATACTATACGATCATCCGGCGGGTTTTGTTCCCCCCGATATTATCCGTCCTCCAGCAGCCAGTCGATAAAAGCCCTCACGGCGCCGCTGCCTCCCGGGTTCGGCGACACGAAGTCGCTGATCTCCTTTATCCTGTCCACCGAGTCGGCGGGGCAGCCGCAGAGGCCGCCGGCCTCTTTTACCGCCAGCATCACGTCAAGGTCGTTGAGGTCGTTGCCTATATAGGCGCAGTCGGCGAGAGTCAGGGAATATTTTTCTGCCAGGGCTTCCGCCACGCCGGTTTTGTCATTGACTCCCTGAAAGATCTCCTGCACCTTCAGCTCCTTCGCGAAGCGGTTCACCACTATATCGCTGGTCCTGCCCGTGACGATGGCGGGGATAAGGCCCCTCGAGAGGGCTGTCATGAGGCCGTAGCCGTCCTTGTCGCTGAAGGCCTTCATCATCTCCCCGGTCTGGCCCATATATATCTTGCCGTCGGTAAGGGTGCCGTCCACGTCCATCATAAGTATCTTAGCCTTCATCTTCGCCGTCCTCCCTCAGTTCCTTTACGTGGTGCCAGATATAGGACGCCAGGCCGAGGATGATTATCCCGCCGATGATATAGTGGGAATAATGGGACACGTTCGAGTTCGTCACGTATTCCCACGCGGGAGTATCGGGGAATTTGGCTGTAAGGGCCCAGCCTATATAGGCGAGCCCCATGCACCAGGGAACGGAACCTATGAAGGTGAACAGAAGGAACTTGCCGAAGGGCACCCGGCTCACCCCCGCGGGAAAAGAAATAAAGGTGCGGATAATGGGCAGGATCCTGCCTATGAACACGGCGAAATCGCCGAAGCGTTCGAAGAAGCGGTCGGCTCTCGCCAGGGACTTTTTTGTCATGAGGATATATTTTCCGTATTTCACAACGAAGGTCCTGCCGCCCTTCCGGCCGGCCCAGTAAGCCAGGGCCGAGCCCCACACGTTGCCTATGGCGCCGGCCAGCCCGATGCCAATCACGTTGAACTTGTCATAGGTAGCGGCCAGATAGCCGCCGTAGGGCATGATGATCTCCGAGGGGATGGGTATGCAGGCGCTCTCGAAGCCCATCAGTATGATAATGCCCCAATACCCCAGAGGGTCGAGGACGTTGATGATAAAATGCGCCAATGCCTGAATAATAGAATGCATAGCTTCTCCTAACTGCTGCTCCTGAGATTAACAGCATAACCGATTTCCGCGCAGAAGATTATTATTACAACGGAAAAATACATCCAGATCAAAAACACCATGATACCGGCCACGGAGCCGTATATCCTTGAATACTGGGCAAAGGTCACCAGAAACCATGAGAACACCGCTTTGGAGATGCCCCATATCACTGCTCCCGTCAAAGACGCGACCACCACCGCCCGGGGAGCCACCCGGATACGCACCAGGGTCCAGTATATAAGGAGAAAGGCCAGAAAATACACCAGATACGAGCCGATTATGGTCAATATACGCAAAAGGTCGGGATAGTTGAAATAGGTTTGTATGCTTCGTATGGAAACAGCGGAAAAAAGCGAAGCCGAATAAAGCATCGCAAAGAGCAGAAACAGCAGAAGCAGGCTCACCACCCTCTGCATCAGCAGATTGCGGTTGAGGGTAAGCTTCCACGCAGAGTTGATGCTGTGCTCCAGGGCGCAGATGCCGTTGAGGGCTATCCACACCAAAGCAACTATACCCACTCCGATAGCGGTCCCTCTGATGTTGATGACTTCGTCCACCAATATCCTGATCTGGGCCCTGTAGGCTCCGGAAAGGTCCGGCGAAAACTTGTCCACGTAGGTCATGACCCAGTCATAGGCGTCCTGCGCCGAACCGAACACGGTGGTACTCACGGAAACGGCGGTAACTATAATAGGGATGATAGCCAGAAACATATAATAAGCCACCGCAGCCGAAAGGGTCGGCCCGTCGTCGCGGAAATACCCCACCACGGCGTCGTATATCACTTCGTAAAAAGTTTTTAAGAAACTGACTGTTCGATTCATTTTTCCGAAATCACAGAGTCGTAATACCTGAGTCCCGCTCTGTAGCCGCCTTCAAGGCTTTTCTGCAGAAAAGCCCCGCCCAGTTTTTCGTCTGCCTGAGCCAGTATCCACTGGACCCTGGCGAGACGCGGAGATTCATACGTTATATCTACCCCCTTCGGCTGCTTTTGCTTCAGGAGAGACAGGCGCCTTTCCAATTCCTTTGCCGGTGGCTGCTGTTCGCCGCCGAAGGGAGTCCCGGGCTTAGGGACGAATATGCCTGCCGAAGCGGAAAGCTTCAGACGCGGATACAGCCTGCGGAGCCTTTGCAAAAGCTCTGCCGTCCCGATTATGTCCCCGTCCGTCTCGCCGGGAAGGCCCGTCATAAAATACAGCTTCATTTTTCCGAAGCCTGCTTCGCAGGTCAGGCCCGCGGCCCGAAGGATAACGTCATCGGGGCAGGCTTTGCCTATATGGTTTCTCAGCCTCTCGGTCCCGGCCTCGGGGGCCACGGTGACCGTGAGTATCCCCCCTGCCTTCATCAGCATCAGCTTTTCTTCGTCAAGGGTCTCCAGCCGCAGGGAAGACAGGCTGAAGGCTGCCTTTTTTCTGACAAACTCCCTGCACAGCGTTATGCTGCCGGGAGCGTCAAAAACAGCCGCTCCCACCATCCCGTAGGAAGCATAATCGGGAAGCACGGGCCGGCGCAGGCGCATGGGCTTTGTGGTATTTCCCGCGGCGCAGAAGCGGCAGCCTCTGGCGCAGCCCCTGGCCGTTTCGAACAAAAGGGTATCGCCGAAGCCTGCATGAGGCGTGCATATTACGGAATGGCAGCAATACCTGTCAAGCTCATGTTCCGTCTGCCTCACGCCCTTTTTGCCCAAAGCGGGCACCGTCATGCCTTCCAGCCCGGCAAGCTTTTCCAGAATGCCCCTGCGGTCCGTATCGTGCTTCTGGGCAAAAACCGAAGCTATCTCTTCATAAGAGGTCTCAAGATCGCCTATATACACCGCATCCGCAAAACCGTAAAGAGGCGCGGGATTGATGAGAGACACGGGGCCGCCCACCAGCACCAGAGGCGCATCCTCGCCGCGGTCTTTGGAAAAAAGAGGTATCCCGGCTCTTTGAAGCATTGAAAGCAGGTTTATATAATCCATCTCAAAAGAGACGGAAAACGCCAGGATATCCATAGAGCGCAGCGAAAGCCCGTCCTCAAGGGTCAGAGGCTCCGCCTCTTTTTCCGGCAAAAAAAACCGGAACACCGAGATGCCCGGCTGCGTTCGGAACATATGCCAGACAAGCTGATAGCCCAAAGACGCCATACCCACAGAGTACGTATTGGGAAAGCCTATCCCGACCCTCACGGCGTGTCTGGAACGGGGCTCATAATCAAAAATAAATTTTTCCGAAGCCAGCAGGGTTTTTGTATCTGTCATCGGGCCTTTTGCTTCAAGGGTTCCTGCTTTTTGCGGGCAATGGCTTTGTCCACAAAACAATACCCCCGGAAAGGGGGCATTATTTCAAAACCTTATTATTCGGCCTTAGCCAGTTTCTTGGCAAGTCTTGCTTTTCTGCGGGCCGCCTGATTAGGATGAATAATGCCTCTCTTGGCAGCCTTGTCGATCACGCTGAACGCTTCGCTCATGAGAGCGGCGGTGTTTTCTGCCTTTTCATCAATGGCAAGCTTGGTTTTTTTGGTAAGAGTCTTAATTCTGCTCTTTGTAGAGACGTTGCGGAGATGGTTTTCTCTGGACTTCTTAACGTCTTTCATTACAGATTTGATATTTGGCAAATTAGGTTCCCCCCATATGGATTCTGTATCTAATATATTATATCACATTATTTGACGCAATGCAAGAACGGCATTATTCCGCCTGCAGGCTGCCGTCAAGCCACAGGATGAGCCTGTCGTTGGTATGCTCCAGAACGCCGTTTCCGAAAGCCCTGTCACCGTCCCGGAGTTCTGCCACGATATAACAGCCGTCTCCCTCCGGAAGGCCTTTAAAGGTGATCGTCTTCCGGACCGTGGCGCCCTGATCGATATACTTCGCCTTTTTTGAAGGCGCAAGAAGAACGTCCTTAAAAACGTCTTTTTTCAGAAGGGTCCCGTCGGCGGAATACAATGACGCGGCGATATAGGTATCGGCGCACTGCCAGCGCCGTATGCCCGCATTCCTCACCGCTACGGGAAGCTTATAGACCCCGTCCTCTTTTTCGGGAGCCTTGAGGGCGATGAGGCGCTGATTGTCGTCTGTGGCCGCCGCAAGCACCGTATGGCTCCGGAGAGGAGTCCTGGTTTTTTTGTCCACAAGGGTATATTTTATTGCATAGTATTCCCCGGCGCCCGGCGAGAGGAGCCGCATATTGCCGGTCTCTATAGTTCCGTCGAAAACGCCTATGGTCCCGTCGGCGGTGTTTTCCTTCAGCGCAAGGGCAGCCTTCCGGCCTTTGTATTCCTTCATCACGTTGCCCGCCGGGTCAAGAAGGCAAAGCAAAGCCTCCACGCAGACTTTTTCTTTGTCCCACTCTCCGCAGCTTGTGTTCATAACGGAAAGCACTATCCTGTAGGAACCGCCGGGAGCCACAAGAAACGGCTCCTCCGCGCCGGTGACATAGGGCTTGTCCGCCTTTGCTTTGGCGGCGGCAAGGGCCGCTTTGGATTCGGAAACGTTGGCGTCCACATAGGTGGCGGGCTCTTCTATATTGGTTTTAAAGAAAAAGCTTTCGCTTTCCGGTTTTGACATGCTTTTTCCGTCGGCAACGGTTATTATATCCAATTCGCATATAGCCTCGCCGGCAGGCAGCGGCTTATGCTTTTCGGTTATAGGCGCCAGCACGGTGCTGAGCCGGCAGACGGCCCCGGGAGCGATATCGGTCATGATGGGAATGACGGCGATGCCGTTGGAATAAAACCTTCCTCCCACGTACCAGCGGTAGCAAAGCCCCGCTTCCCCCGCTTTCCAGGTGACGGTGCCGGTGTTTTTTATGGTCACGCAGCTCTGGCGTCCGATCTTTGAATTGAGATACGAAGGCATATCAAGCCCTCATATGACGTAGGAATACGCTTTTTTGGGCCTTTCCGTGAGAGCCTCCTCCGCAAGCGCGGCCTGATCCCTGAACAAAAGGCGCCTTCCGAACTTTTCAAAAAACGCTTTTTCCAGCCCTTCGTCCGGCGAATCGGTATAAACGGGAAGCCCCGGGTCTCCGTTGCTGTCCACGGCGGTCCTGCGAAGCTGCTCGGGAAGAAGGGAATAAAAAGCAAACAGGTCTTTTTGCGGATCCGCGCTGCCGGAAAGGGAGGGGCTGACGGGCGTGGTCGCCGCTCCTTCCTCCAGCCCCGTCTTCAAAGCTTCGAATATCTGATGAAGATAGGGATTACCGGCGGGGATCACCAGCACGTCCGCGCCCTCCGCCGCAAGGGCGGAAGCCGCCTGCCGTATATATCCCACTCTTACGGGATCGTCCAAAAAGCCTTTATCGCCTTTGGCAGGGTCGAACAGCATGGCTTTTACGGGCTGATCGGAAAAAACGAGGGTATAAGGGTCTCCGCCGTCAACGGGGACTTCGATGACGTAAGCGGTACGGGAATACCATTCGTTTTCTTTGATCTCCCCGTTGATCCTGGGTTCCGCCATATAATGGTTCGAGACTATCTTATGAGCCCCCTTCGTGGTAACGGCGGAAAACTTCGAAAGCAAAAGATCCCAGCATTTGTCCGGTTTTGCAAAGGAATCGCTGTCGGTAAGGTAGTAATCCTTCCCGCAGACCGTTATCCTGAAATCGATGCCCACGGCTTTATAGCTCATATTGCTTCCGCCCATAAGCGCCCACGGAAGGGCCAGTTCTATGGAATAGCCCGAATCGATATTGCCCGTATCGTTCAGATTGCCCTGCACGTCCACGGCGTATCTGTGGGAAAAGATATCCTCCCGGACAAGTTCGGTCCCGTTTCCGCGCCTGAACTCAAAGCCCCCTGCGCAGGACACGCTGATGAGAGCGGTCTTATCGGTATAGGCGGCGCCGGATCTGTCTTCCGACAAATTCAGGAACACGGACACTCCGTCGTCTCCGTCCACCGGCTTGTTGAAATCCTTATGGACGGCGCGTATGTCCGGCCCCTGGGCGGCGACCGCGATATACAGCATATCGTCGTCCCACGTAGTATAAAACTTTATGGTATCCGTCTGCTGGCAGAAAGCCGCCGCGCACGCCAGGATCAATAAAACTATCAGAAAAAACTTTTTCAATCCAAAAACTCCTTGCTATTATAATTATAGCATAAATGAAAAAGCAATCAACGGTTTTGCCCGCCCTGTTTCAAAGATTTCTTGAAGGACGCTATATCCGAGATCACGGCCCCGTCGTAATACCATGCAAGGATACTGTCGTATCTCCAGCCTATGCGGGCAAGCTCGCAGCAGCCCGTCTGGCATAAACCGACGCCGTGGCCGTATCCTTTTCCCGAAAAAACGATATCATGTTCGATCACTGCAGCCGAAAACAGGGTGCTTTTCAGATTGGCGTAGCCCAGCTTTGCCCGCAGGGCTTCTCCGCTGATCCGGACGCTCCTGTTCGCGCCGGAATCGGTTATAAGCAGTTTTTTCATCCGTCCGGAGGCCGAACACTCTTCTGCGGTTATACCGGTTATATCCGAAAGGCCCAGCGTCTCCGCCAGGCGGGCTTTGGGAAGGACGTAATTCCACGAAACGTGCTTCAGGCCCTTTACCGGGTCGCGTTTGGTTTTCAGATAATCCGCGTTCCCGCTTTCGCTTATCCCCCCGGAATCGGCGCAATACATAGCCGATATGGGGGCGCCGCCGTAAAGCAGCAGCTGCCCCTTTGTTGCCGCCGCGGCATCCAGGGCCCGCCGGTCCGACGTAACGCCTCTGAAGGTCTGGCAATGGGAGGCGTCGCAGAGCTCCGCCTTTGAAGCCCTGGAAAAACCGTAGGTCCGTATGGCGAGAGCCTGCGCCTTCAGCGCTTCCGACGGAGCGGACATGCTTGCCTCGCAGGCAAGGACTCCCGCCGTATATTTTTCCAGATCGGTGACGCATACCCAGGAAAGCTTTCCGTCTTTCGCCGTGATCTCCAGGCTTCCTTCGTAAAAAACGCTGTTCTTTCCGCCGCAGGAAAGGACCCCGCTTATCACAGCCTTTTTTTGTCTGAAGGTTTCCCCGGTCACTTTTGCAACCACCGTGTCGCCGGAAGCGGACACCTCCATCTGCGTCCCCGGAAGAAGCTCCCCGGGAGTATCGCAAAGAAGGCTCTTTGAAAGCGAACGCGTAGTAAGGGAAAAGCCTTTCCCCGAAAGCCGGGTGAGCCTGACGGGCACTGTATAAACAGGCGCCTTCTGCTCTATCGCTTTACCCGCCCCCCTGTCGGTTTTCGGCGCGGCCATGGTTTTCGGGCCGGCGGCCTTTCCCGGGGCCGTATCGTTTGCTGAAACCGGGCCAAACAATAAAAACGCAGAAAAAACAAAAAAGAGAAAAGCGTACTGCCTTTTCATGTCAGAACCTTGAGATCTGCATATATATCGGAAGCGCTTTTCCGCCTTCCTCAAGCACGGCGATCCTTGCCCCGGGCCCCATCAGCTTCATAGCCCTGTCAACGGCTCTTTGGGGGGTAGCGGAATATTTGAAGCCCAGGGCTAAGGCCGTATCTCTCCCCAGGCCGTTTTTCACCATGATGCAGGAGGCCTTTTCTTTGATGATCCTGCCCACGTGAAGCAGATGGCTGAAAGCGGAAAGGTCGGTGATGGCGCCGTTATTAAGAGCCGCCACGGTCTCCTGAGAGGTATGATATCCGAATTCTGCCACCTGGGGATGGTTTTTGGCGACGCCCTTCAGGCAGGGGCTGACAAAGATGATGACGCCTCCCTCTTTGACCATAAGGCCGGCGGCAAAAAGCGCTTTGGAGGCCTGCCACAGATCCCTGTCAAAAGGAAAGGAAGAGCACACAACTATGTCTGCGCGCTCGTGAAAATAGGCGCCGAACGCCTTCCGGGCGATATCCGCCCCCTTTCTGAAGGCTTTTGCGGGATCCCCCGCCACAAAGCCCACGGGACACCCCTTCGTATCGATAACGGCGTCCACCACAAAGGCAAGCCCCGCTCTCTTTGCCGCAAGCTCCATTTCCGAACGGACCGGGTTGTCTGTAAGCCCCAGTATCTCGTCGTCGGACACCACCCCGCTTTCCCAATACAGCCTGGAAACCGTTTCCTCGCCGGCTATCCCGGGGAGAATGGTTTCGGCCCCTCCGGTAAAACCGGAGATGTGGGAAGGCGCTATCTGCCCCACGGCAATGAGCAGGTCGGCCTCGGTAGCCACGTTGTTTATATATATCCTTGTGCCGTTTTCGCTGTAGCCGAGATCCCTCAGGGAAAGGGGATCCCGGGGGGTATTCACGATAATTTCGTATTTGGAGCACAGCTTTTTGCCGAAACGCTTTTGTTTTTCCTCATCGGTCAAAATCCGGGAGGAAGCCACAAGAAAGACGACAGACTTCACCCCGGCCTGCTCAAGCCTTGAAGCAATGAGGGGAGCGATGATCCTTACGGGGGTCTCCCTGTTGTCGTCAACCGCTACACAGACGTTTTTTTTGCCCTTTGCCAGGGTCTCCAGACGGACTGTCCCCACAGGCGAATCCAGCGCTTCGCAGACAGCGTCGCGTATATCTTCGTATTCTATGGGTTCGGTATCGTTTTTGCTGTAGATACTGATAAGATTGCGGTCCGGCAGCTCCGCCGGAGAAAACATATCTCCGTAGGGAAAACTAATCAACATACAATGCTCCTTAAGAAAAAACAAAACGGCCGAAGCCGTTTTGGTTATTCTTTTATCATCCTTTCGGGCATTCTTGCAAGAGCCTCAAACTGGATATCTATCCCCACTACCCCTTTGAACTCGTCTCCTTCGTTGAAGATAGGCGCGGAAACGGTCACGCACATCTCTCCGGTATAACGCGAAGAATAAAAATCGGTGATAAATATATCCTGAGTGCTTTTGGCGCCGATGAACCATTCCCTCTGGCTGAAGTTTTCGTTTCCGGTAGCGGAAACGTACTTATCCAGAAGCTTGCCGGGAGTTATGTTCTGGGTGATGCGCACTCCTTCGCTGTCGGTGACGTAGGCGAACTGGATAAAATCGTGCTTTTTCACTATATCCGCAAGCTTTTTCTCGATCGCCGGAACGTTGAGGTTCCGGGTGTTGTCGTCTTCGGCCACCTCTCCGATGATCTTCTCGGTAAGCTCCAGCGCCCGGTTCTTTATGATATCGAAATCGCTCTTGAAGAATTCGGGAAGATACGCTCTTGCCTGAGTGAGCATCTCGGTATCGGATATGCTGGTCACTCTGCCCGCTTTATACTGTTCGTGGACCCATTCGTTGATCTTTGACAGGCCCGGATGCTTTTTGTCTATAGCGTACTCGCTCTTGAGGCCCAGGAACGCGTTCACCCAGTGGGCGATACCGGCCAGGCCGGATTTGTCGGTAACGTTGACCCTTGTGGGCCGGTTGAGTATCTTTGCAGTATCGAAGATATTGTAGATCTCTTCGTTTTTCGAAATGCCGTCGGCGTGGACGCCGGCGCTGGTCACGTTAAAGTTGGACCCTACGAACGGATAATTGTCCGGTATAGGGAACCCCAGATCCTCGGTATAGTATTTTGCCACTTCCGTGATCATACGGGTGTTTATACCGCATTCCGAGCCCTTGAGGGAAATAAAATCGAACAGCGCCCCTTCGAGAGGAGGGTTCCCGGTACGTTCGCCGAAGCCGAAAAGCGATGCGTTCACCGCCGCCGCGCCGTAGAGCCAGGCGGTGGTGCCGTTCACTGCCACCTTGTGAAAATCATTGTGTCCGTGCCATTCTATCCATTTGCCCGGCACGCCGCATTCGTTGCGAAGGGCGTAGATCATCTTGGGGACCGAGCGGGGAAGAGCCGCTTCCGCCCAGGGGACGCCGTAGCCCATGGTGTCGCAAAGACGGATCTTTATTTCCTTGCCGCTCTCCTTTGCAAGCTTCATAAGCTCGGTGACATACGGGATCACAAAGCCGTAGAAATCCGCCCGGGTAGCATCCTCCAGGTGGCACCTTACCGCATCAAGGCCGAAAGCGAAGGCGTCCTTCACCAGCCCGAGATACTGATCCATCACCTGGGCGCGGTCCTTCTTCAGCTTGAGGTATATATGATAATCGGAGCAGGAGGTCAGGATGCCCGTTTCCTTGAGCCCCATGCTTTTCACTATATCAAAATCTTTTTTTGTGGCCCGGATCCAGCCCGTGATGACAGGGTATTTGTGGCCGAGTTCCCGGCACTTGTTGACAGCCTCTTTATCCTTGTCGGAATACAGGAAGAACTCCGAAAAACGGATCACCCCCTCGGGCCCGCCGATAAGGCTCAGAAAATCATAAAGCTTGACTATCTGCTGGGCGGTGTAAGGCGGCCTTGCCTGCTGGCCGTCGCGGAAGGTGGTATCGGTTATATAAAAATCGCCGACAGGGTCCATAGGCACGCTCATGCCGTCAAAGACTATGGCAGGGACTTCTGTATATGGAAACTCGTCGCGCAATAAATTCGGTTCTTTCGGATTCTGAAGGATACCGTGGTCTGCAAAGGTCTGCAGCCCGTTGCTTTTCTTTATAATCATGTTTTCCTCCAACCCGGCGCGCCTTGGCGCGCCCGTTATATTATAGCATATTTGGGCCTTCCGGGGCAAATGCTAAAGCCGCCCGAAAGCCTTGTCAAGGTCAAGATTGGTGACAGACATTATAATAGGCCTTCCGTGGGGGCAGGTGTTCACTATGCTGCATTTCAAAAGAGCGTCCGTCAGGGCCTGCATCTCCGCGACGGAAAGGGGATCGCCGGCTTTGACGGCCATGCGGCAGCTCGCGGTGATCAAAACCTTTTCGGGCTTGATGACCAGCTTTTTGTCCCCCTGCTCTTCCGACATTTCCCTGATGATGCCCTCCAGCACTTCCCGGGCCTGATTTTCCTTAAGGCAGGCCGGATAGCCTCTCATGATAAAGCTTCCTCCGCCGAAATCCTCTAAAAGGAAACCCGCTTTTGCCAGCTCCTCAAGCCTGGCGTTCACGATGGAGGCTTCCTTCAGCGAACAGCTTACGGTCACGGGCATCAGAAGCAGCTGCGACCACGTATTGTCTCCCGTATGGCTCATAAAGCCTTCGTATAGCACTCTTTCATGGGCAACGTGCTGATCGATGATGATGATGCCCTCGTCGGACCCGCATATGATATAGGTGTTCCTGTACTGGCCGATGACCTTCAGGTTTTTCGGGACAGTTATCGGCGCGCTCTCTGCCGGCGGCGCAGTCCATTCAAAAGGGTCATCTTTGTCGCTATCTGCCGCGGGGCGGGTGACAAAGGACACGCTCCCCTCCTGCGAGATGTTTTTGGGCAGCACGTACCCGGAGGTTGCGGCAGTCTTTTCGCTATGGGCCGGCGCAGAGGCGGAAGGGATCTCCGTCCTCACGGAGCCCAGCGCCCCGGAAACGGCCTTCAGGATGCCTTTGTAAACAAGTCCGGAAACGTGCCCTTCATTGCTGAAATTCACCTCGCTTTTTGCGGGATGGACGTTCACGTCCACCAGAGACGGGGGAAGAGTTATAAACAAAGCCAGAGCCGGATACCTTCCGGGAGCAAGGCTCTTGAAGGGAAGCTCTGCCATATAAAGGATCTTACGGTTTTTTACGCTTCTTCCGTTGACGAACAGATACTCGTCCCTCCTGCTGCTTTTGCAGCCTCCGGGAGAGGAAACGTATCCCGAAACGCTGCAGATATCGTCCTTTTCCGAAAAATATACCATTTCCCTTGCCGTATCCGATCCGAAAACAGAGGTCACTGCGTTCAGGAGATCCCCGCCTGCGGCGGAGAGCATAAGCCGTTTCGGCGCAAGGGCTCCCTTTTCCCTGGCAGAAGGCGCCAGGTTCAAAAGTTCGAAGCGTATGTCCGGAGAAGCCAGAGCCAGCCGGCCCACCACGTCTATGATGCCCGTCTGCTCGGAGGATACCGTCTTCATGAATTTCCGGCGGGCGGGAACGTTGAAAAACAATTCTCTTACGGTGATACGCGTCCCCCGGGAAAAGGCGATGCTTTCCACCGCCTCCACCTCTCCTCCGGTGACTGTGATCTTCGTCCCTTTCCCCTCCGGATCGCCGCAGGTCTCGATGACCATCCTGCTCACGGAGGCTATACTGGGAACGGCCTCGCCCCTGAAGCCCAGTGTAGTTATCCCGGCAAGGTCGGCAGAAGACCTGATCTTGCTGGTGGCGTGCCTGGAAAGGCACATCAGCGCGTCTCTCTCGGACATCCCGCAGCCGTTGTCGGTGACCCTTATAAGGGTCTGGCCCCCGTTCTCGATCTCGATCTTTATCGCCGTGGCGCCGGCGTCCACCGAATTCTCACAAAGCTCCTTGACCACGGAGAGAGGCCTTTCCACCACTTCTCCCGCCGCGATCTGATTTGCCGTGATATCGTCGAGAAGGACTATTTTGTCTTCGCTCATTTTTCTGTCCGTTTTTTCCAGTTATATACAAGGTTCAGCGCTTCAAGAGGCGAAAGCGAATCCGGATTTATGCTTTTGATCTCTTCAATTATGGGATCGGGGGACAGGTCGAACAGGCTGAGCTGTACTTTTTTTTCTCTGGCCCGTATGCTTCTGTTTTGCGAATCGTCTGCTTCCAGCTGGGCAAGGATATCCCTGGCTCTGCCGATAACGGATGCCGGCAGGCCCGCCAGCCTTGCCACCTCCAGCCCGTAGGATTTGTCCGTTCCGCCTTTCATGATCTTCCTGAGCCAGATCACCCTGTCCTTTTCTTCCCGGACCGCCACCCGGTAATTCACCACTCCCTCAAGCTGGCTTTCAAGCTGGTTGAGGGCATGGTAATGAGTGGCAAACAACGCCTTGCAGCCGATATTCTGAAGCTCTTCCAGCGAAGCCCAGGCTATGGCGAGCCCGTCATGGGTGGAGGTCCCCCTGCCGATCTCGTCAAGGATGACCAGGCTCTGGCTTGTGGCGTTGTTGATTATGTTTGCGGTCTCGTTCATTTCCACCATAAAGGTGCTTTGGCCGGTGGCCAGTTCGTCATGGGCGCCTATCCTGGTAAATATCCTGTCCACCACCCCTATGCGCGCTTTCTCCGCCGGAACGAAACAGCCTATCTGCGCCAGCAGGACTATAAGGGCAGTCTGGCGCATATACGTGGATTTGCCCGCCATATTGGGGCCGGTTATCACCCATATCCTGCTGTCAGAGCCGTTGAGGCGGGTGTCGTTGGCGATAAACTGCTCCGTACAGTTCTCCAGAACGGGATGCCTGCCGTTTTTGATCTCGATAACGTCGCTGTCATCTACAGACGGCCTTGAATAATTGCTGCTCCGGGCAAGATATGCAAAGGACGAAAGCACGTCAAGCCTTGCAAGCATGGAAGCGGCGGCGCCCACGCGCCTCGTTTCGTCTCCGAGCCTGTCCAAAAGCCCGTCCCACAGCTCTTTTTCCAGCTGGACCGCCTTTTCGTCCGCCCCCAGCAGCCTGTCTTCGATGTCTTTGAGTTCCTGAGTGATATATCTTTCACAGTTGACCAGCGTCTGCTTGCGGACGTAATTGTCCGGCACCTCCGTCGCTTCCTTTTTGCTGATCTCGATGAAGTATCCGAAAACGCTGTTGTAGCCCACCTTGAGGGTCTTATAGCCGGTGCGCTCTCTTTCCCCTGCCTCGAGCTTCAGTATCCACTCCTGGCCCCGGCTTTTTGCCTCTCTCAAAGCATCCAGCTCGCTGTTGTAGCCTGTGGCTATCACTCCGCCTTCTCTTATGCTCTGGGAATGGTTTTCCATCACCGCGCTTTCTATCAGCGTCCAAACCGGCTCGAAGCCCGCGAAGCATTCGGAAAGCTCTTTGGGGTCGTTGCCGAGAAGATCCGTGAGGACTGGCAGCTGCCTGAGGCTGGAAGCAAGCCCCAGCAGATCCTTCGGGGAAGCCAGTTTGGAAACTATCCTTGACTGGATGCGTTCTATATCCAGAACGCCGGAAAGCGCTTTTCTCACGTCCTCCAGCAGCAGCTGGTCCCTGAAAAACCTTTCCACGCTGTCGAGGCGCCGGTTGATGTCCCGGGGGGAAACGAGAGGCGCTTCTATCCAGCTTCTCAAAAGCCGCGCTCCCATAGCGGTTTTGGTCTTGTTGACGCAAGCAAGCAGGGTAAGCCCCTTGTCCGCGTAGCTTCCGGGAACGGTGAGTTCGAGATTCTGCCGCGTGGAAGCGTCCATAAGCAGAAAGCCCCGGGGATCGTAGTTGGAAACGGATATGATGTTCTTCAGTATATCCGGGCTGTTTTTCCGGATATAATTCAGTATCACGGCGCCGGCGCGCAGGCCGAGGTCATAATCGTCCAGCCCGAAGCCTCTCAGGCTGTCCGTCCGGAAATACGAGCACAGGGCCTCCCGGGGGGTCTCGCCGAATTCCAGCCCGGTACCGGTCTTTTCAAAGCGGTTTGACGTACAGCTCAGCAAAAGGTTCTCAAAAACCCTGTCGCATTCGCTGTCCACAAGTATCTCCGTAGGCGCAAGCCGCGCCAGTTCGTCCTCGATGGTCTGTCTGGCGGCGCTCATGGGAAATTCGCATACCGCGAATTCGCCGGTGCTCACGTCGGCAAAAGCCATTCCCACTGCTTTTGCTCCGGCGGAAAAGGCCACAAGGAAATTATTGGCGTCTCCCTGCAGCATGCCTTCTTCGAGGACCGTTCCCGGAGTAACGACCCGGGTCACTCCCCTTTTTACAAGCTTTTTGGTTTTTTTCGGGTCCTCAAGCTGATCGCATACTGCGACTTTATAGCCCTTTGCGACCAGCCGCGCCACGTATTTGTCCCGGGCGTGATACGGAAACCCGCACATGGGCCTCTCCGCCGCATAACCGGCGGAACGGCTGGTAAGAGTGAGCTCAAGTTCTCGGGACGCCGTTCTGGCGTCATCGTCGAACATCTCATAAAAATCGCCCATTCTGTAAAACAGGATCACGTCGGGATACTGCGCTTTGACCCGGAGATACTGCTCCAGCATGGGGGTCGTTTTATTGTCTGTCTTCATTTCGGCCCGCCTTCGGCCTCCCGGGCCAGAACGCCGGTAAAGCCGTAAAGCCCTCCCCGGACCACCACGGCGTCGGCCATGGTCCCCACGGCGGGCTGGGGCCCTTCGAAATTAAAGGTCTTCCCCTGGTCCGTAAGGCCGGTCCTCTGCCCTTCTCTCGCAGCGTCGCCGTGGACCAGCACCCTGACCTTTTTGTCCGCCATAGCGCTGTTTATCTCCACCGTAATGGCATTCTGGAGCCGGATAAGGCGCTGGAGCCTTTTGTTTTTCTCCTTCATGGGCATCTGGCCGTCCATAGAGGCGGCGGGGGTCCCGGGAATGGGATTGAAGCTGAACATAAAGGCCGAATCAAACCGGACCTGCTCGGCAAGGCGGAGGGTGTTTTCGAAATTCTGTTCCGTCTCCCCCGGAAAGCCCGCTATAAAATCTGTGGTCACGGCCACGCCCGCGACCCTTTTTCTGAGAGCAGCCACCAGTTCCTCTATATGCTCCGCCGTATAGCGCCTGTTCATGGCCCGGAGAATATCGTTATCGCCGCTCTGGACAGCAAGATGGATATGCTTCGACACTTTGGAAAGGCTGCCCATAGCGTCTATCAGCTCCGGGGAAAGGTCCTTGGGATGCGAGGTGGTAAAGCGGATCCGTTCTATGCCGCCGATCCCGTTCACTTCGGCGAGAAGCTCCGGGAAGGTGATACCGCCGGAATACGAATTGACGTTCTGCCCCAGCAGAGTGACTTCCTTGGTCCCTCCCGCGGCCAGCCGGGAGATCTCGGAAACTATTTCCCGGTGATCCCGGCTTCTTTCCCGGCCTCTCGTATACGGCACTATGCAATACGAACAAAAGTTATTGCAGCCGAACATGATGGGAACGAATTCTCTCAGCGAAGGCGAAAGCCTTTCCGTCCTGTTGGGAAGGGGGAGCGGGCTGCCGGTAACGGTATCCGGGATATCCAGCTCCGAAAAAAAGCCTGCCGGAGACGTTTCGGCCTTCTCTATAAGCAAAGGTATCCTGTCGATCCGGTGGGTGCCGCACACACAGTTCACAAAAGGCCTTCCCCGCCTGAGGGCTCTGCCCATCCTCTGGGCCATACAGCCGTAAACGCCGATTATCAGCCCGGGGTTCTGTTCGGCCTTGATCATGGCAAGCTCCCCCAGCCTGGAAAGCACTTTGTTTTCCGGCTTCTGCCTTACGGAACACGTCACAAGAACGGCCACTTGACATTCCTCCGGAGAGGCCCCGGGGACGTATCCCGCTTTTTTGAGAAGATCCGCTATCTGGCGGGAATCCTCCTCGTTCATCTGGCAGCCCCAGGTGTATATTATAAACTTTCGGGTCATTTCAGGATCTATACACCGGCTTTTATCCTGTTTTCCGCCTGCTCCACAAAATCCTCCGCCGCGGACAGCGATTCGTCGTCGCGGCTTTCGTAAAAATCATCAAAACCGGAAGCGGCGGAATTCAGCAGGTTTCCCGTCAGCTTCAGATTTCCGAAATTCGTATTCGGATCCATGAGGGCCATCTGATTGACGGCGAGAAGCAGAGAATCTATCTTGTTTTTGAAGCTTTTGATCTTTTCCGGTACGCTCGCTTTTCCGGGTTCGGTTTTTGTCACGGTATACCCGAAGCTCTTTATCTCGGCGGTATATTTCGAAAGAGCGGTGAGAAGCAAAGCGTTCATGGTGCGGGAACGCTTCAGGATGGTGTAATAATCCCCCGTCGCCCCTCTTCCGTTCATGGTCTTCAGTATGGAAGCGGCCTCCGTGAAACGCTGGCTGTTGGCGTAAAGATACACCAGCCGTTCGTAGGCTCTCCAGTCCGACGGATTCGACAATATGATGCCGTTGTATTTTTCTATGGCTTCCTGCGACTTTCCCGCCAGCCATAGCTTATCCGCCTCCGCAAGGGCGCCGGAGACCGCAGGGCTTTTCGCACCCGGGGTTTTGACGGTCACCGAAACGGGCGGCTTGACGTCTCTTTGTTTTTCGTCGGAGATGTCAAAACGCACCCTGCTCTCGTATTTCGTTTTCAGCTCGCCGATATCGTTGCCTCTGTAGCCCATGTTTATGGCGGTATAATAGCATTCCAGAGCATCCTTGTAAAGCTGCTTTTCATAGTATATCTCTGCAAGCTTCAGCCGCAGCTCCGGATCGTTGGGGTCCAGATCTATCTCCCTGCGGATCACCCTGTAGGCCTCGGAATAATCCTTTTCCTTCATGGCTGCCGCAAAAAGGTTGTCCAGGGCTTTTTTGTCCAGCTCCGAAAGGTCGTTTTTCGCCGGCGCGTCGGAAACGCTTTCGCTGTTTTCCCCCGTGATCACAGGCTTTTCTTCATCGGTATAGTTTGCATTCACTCCGAACATACTGTTTATGAGCCTGCTCACGATCCCGCTGCAGGCGGTATGGAGAGAATTTCCCGAGGGGTTGTCGTCGGTTATCTGCGCTGTGCCGTTTTCCGAAAACACCCTGTCGCTCTTCAGCTCGTATATACTGAAGCTTATGTTCAGCTTCCCGTCGCTTCTGGTGACCTGGGAAACGGCTACGTAGTCGTATTTCAGTTCCTTTGCCACCTTGATCTTTGAAGTCACCGGAGCATTGGACGCTATTTCGTCCGAAGTGAGCTTTCCCCTGTTCACGGCAAGGACCACCACCGGATGCTCCGGGTTGAAGATCAGCGTAGAAAACATATTGCTTTTATCGGCGTAGAAACGGAAGGTTTTTGCGGTAAGGCGCGAATCGCTTTCCTTTGCTCCGCTTCCGGGATCGGAATTGAATATCAGCAGAGTGGGAAGGGCGTCCTGCGCAAAAACGCTTCCGGCAAGCAGCATGGCGGCGAGAAACACTAAAAGCTTTTTCATATGCTTAATACCCCAGGAGTGTGTTTATGGTATCGATATTGGACTTGCAGAATTCCGGCTTGTTTCCTTTTGCCCTCTCGGACTGGTAGATCTCCTTTGCCGCAAGGGCGTTTTTGCGCATCTCGTCGTAATTGCCCATATCTGCGGCTTTCATGGCGGATTTAAGAAGGCTGTTGGCAGTCTTCAGCCGGGCCGAACCGTCTCCGGAAGGTTTTTCTTTTTCCTTTTCCTGCCCTTTGACGTCCTCTCTTTCCACCTTTAAGGGATTCGCCTTTTCCCCCGTTTTTTCATCGCTTTCTTTTGACGGCCTGAGTTCAAAATCACTGTAAGGCACCCGGGAAGTATCGGAAGCGGGCTCCCGTCTCGTGGCATACCAGTCGGCAGTAGTCTTGCGGTCTTTTGTTTCCGAAGCCTGCGGAGAGCCTCCGGCCTTGATATGGCTGCCCTTGTCCACAAGGGTCGCCGGATCGCGGACCTCGCGGCGTTTTGCGTTGTTCTGCTGTTCCTCCAGCTGAGCCCTGTATTCCGGAGACTGGTAAGTGTAAGTCATCATCGGCCCGTTGTAATCCGCTCCGTAATCCGTATTCCCCGCAGCGGGGGGCGCGGCGGCGCCGGAAACATACTGCTCCGAAGCGGCGGGGGCCGGCGTCTTTGCCGCGGCGGCCTTTTCCGCATCCCGACGGCTGCTGTGGACGGATACCGCATAGGATATGATACCGGCCGTGAGGAACACGGCGCAGCAGGCGCAGACACACAGCGCTTTAAAGGATCTTTTGCCTTTGTTTTCCTCATACCAGGCGGACGCTTTCTCACGGAAAGCGGCAAAGGCCTTTTTCAGTTTTTCGGCAAATTCGAAGGATATATTCTCCGACGGCCGGCTTTTCCGTCCGTACAGCTTCTTCTTGAGCTTTTCGGCTTTTGCCTGCTCTGCCACGCTGTCATGGGATATGCTGATTATCCTGAGATAATTGTCCAGGGCCTTTGTCAGGTATTCCCGTTCTCCTTCGGTATCGCCGGCTTCGCTGTTGGCCTGCGCCAGCTTCTCGTAAACCAGCGCAAGCACCGAAAGCGCGTTCACGTTTTCCGGCTGGCTCTCAAGCATGCTTTCGGCCAAAGTCGCGGCGTCGGCGTATTCTCCTTCGTTATACTGGTCCCAGAGAAGATCAAGCATCTGCTTTTCTTCGGCAGAACCCGGATACTTGTTATTTTCACTCATTGTCATTCTCCAGTCCTGAAAGACAGCAATCCGTTTTCGGCAAATCCCGTTTCGGGAGTTTTTATCTCTATCCCCATGTGTTCGTAAGCAAGAGGCGTGGCCATACGGCCCCTGGCGGTCCTGTTGATAAAGCCTTTTTGGATCAGATAGGGCTCATGGGCGTCTTCTATGGTATCCTTTTCTTCGCCTATGGCGGCGGACAGGGTATCCAGCCCCACCGGTCCGCCCTGGTATTTCTCTATGATGGTAAGAAGAAGGCGCCTGTCTGCCGAATCCAGCCCGGCTTCGTCTATCTCCAGCATGGCAAGCCCTTCCCGGGCCGTTTGGAGATCGATCTTCCCGCCGCATTTCACCTCGGCGTAATCCCTGACTCTTTTCAGTATGCGGTTGGCGATCCGGGGCGTCCCCCTGCTCCTGGACGCTATCTCCAGGGCGCCGTCCCTGGTGATCTCCGTTTCAAAAAGGCCGGCAGTCCTCTGGACTATCAGGGCAAGAGACTCCGTGTCATAAAAATCAAAATTATGCACTATGCCGAACCTTGTCCGCAAAGGGTTGGTGATCATGCCCGCTCTCGTAGTCGCCCCCACAAGGGTAAAGGGCTTGATATCCACCTTTATGGTCCTGGCGCTGGGGCCGGAACCCACTACGAAATCAAGCTTGAAATCCTCCATTGCGGGATACAGCATCTCCTCGACGGAACGGTTCAGCCTGTGGATCTCATCGATAAACAGCACGGAATTGGGCTCCAGGTTCGTAAGGACGGCCACAAGATCGCCCTGCTTTTCTATGGCAGGCCCGGAGGTGCTTTTTATGGGGACCTCCATCTCGTTGGCTATTATATACGCCAGGGTGGTTTTTCCCAGCCCCGGAGGGCCGTAAAGCAGCACGTGGTCCAGGGCTTCGTTCCTGTTTTTTGCAGCCTGTATGTATATCCGGAGGTTTCCGGCTATCTTGTCTCTTCCTATCAGCTCGGAAAAACGCCGCGGACGGAGAGAAAACTCCGCATCCTGATCCTCCGGCAGCCTGGCGGGAGCCACAAACCTTTCTGTGTATTCGTTCTTTTCTATGGCCATCATTTACCTCCCGGCAGCGCGGCTGACGGAAAGCCGGATCAGTTCGGACAGATCTGTCTCGCCGGTTTCCGAAAGGGTGTCGGAAACAGCCTTTCTCGATTCGCTGCGGCTGTATCCCAGGGATACCAGCACGTCCACCGCTTCCGCAAACAGTCTGGGGTCGCCGCTTCCCCCGGCGGAGGCAGGCATATCGGAGAGTCTGTCCCTTAAGTCAAGGATTATCTGCTGAGCGGTTTTTTTGCCCACGTTGGGTATGCGGCAGAGAGCGGCGGCGTCCTCGGTGAGCACGGCGTTTATGATGTCGCTGCACGAAAGTACCGAAAGAGCGGCCACGGCGGATTTCGGCCCGAGCCCCTTTACCAAAATGAGCCTGTCGAATATCTGCTGCTCTTCCGGCGTCTCAAAACCGTAAAGGCTGATGGCGTCCTCCCTGACTACGGTAGTCACAAAGAGTTCCACCTCCTCGCCGGTCCTGGCCAGAAGCGACGACGGGCAGTAAACGGTATAACCGACTCCGCCGGTTCTGACAACTATACTGTCTTCCTTCGAAAGGATGATCTTTCCGTTCAGATAGCCGATCATATCCGTACCCCGTCAGAAAATGACCTTGCTCAGAGGGTATTCAACTATGCCGGAAGCCCCGGCCCGCTTGAGCTTCGGAACTATATTCCTGACTTCCTTGCTGTCGATGATTATTTCCAGAGCCACCCAGCCCCTGTCGGAAAGCTCGTTTATGGTAGGCTTTTCAAGGGCGGGAAGAATAGAAACTATAGCCTCGGTCTTTTCTTTGGGAGCATTCATCTTGAGGCCCACAAGGTTCTCGGCAGTCAGCGCCGCCTGAAGCATAGTGGCCATATTTTCTATTTTTTCTCTTTTTACCGGATCCTCCCACGAAGCCTTGTTGCAGATCAGCCGGGTGGTGGAGACCAGTATCTCGTCCAGTATGGCAAGGCCGTGGGCCTTAAGGGTGGATCCGGTCTCGGTCCCCTCGACTATGGCGTCCACCAGCTCCGGTACCTTGACCTCGGTGGCGCCCCAGGAGAATTCCACCTTTACGTTTATGCCTTTTTCCGCAAAATACTTTTTGGTCACGTTGACAAGCTCGGTGGCAACGGTTTTTCCTTCCAGATCCTCCGCGCGCTTGATATCCGAATCCACTGGGGCGGCAAGCACCCACCTGTAGGGGCGGGAGGTGGCCTTGGAATAGACCAGCTCGCAAACCTCCACTACGTCTGCGGAACATTCGCAAACGTTGTCGTAGCCGGTTATCCCGAAATCCACTGCCCCCATCTCCACGTATCTGGGGATCTCCTGGGCTCTCAGCAGAATGGCGTCCACTTCCGGGTCGTCCACTCCGGGAGTGTAAGAACGGCTGCGGACGGAAAAGTTCCAGCCCGCTTTCTCAAAAAGATGAAACGTTGCTTCCTGCAACGAACCTTTGGGCAATGCTATTTTTACCAAGATATATGCTCCTTTTTTACTGTATCAGCGCCAGATACGGCTTCAGCAGTTTATAATCCAATTCTTCCGGCGCCACGTTACCCAGCGCCGACAACGCCGCTGCGGCGCCGGCAGCCTGGCCCGTGGCTATAACGGCAGGCATGATCCTTATGGCGCCCATCCCTTCCTGGGTGGCCGATATGATCCTTCCGCAGCAAAGCAGGCCGGTGGTATCTGCGGCCGTAAGGCAGCGGTACGGGATATCATACCAGTCTCCCGGCGCCGGTTTTGCCGCCTGTTTTTTTGATTCCTTTATGCTGTATCCCTCGCCGGAAGGGGCGTGGACGTCCACGGGATACGCCAGGGAACAGACCCTGTCTCTGTGTTTCCTGCCGCTTCTGACGTCGGCTGCCGAAAAAACGCAGGCTCCCTTTACCCTGTAGCTCTCCCGAATGCCCAGCAAATCGGCGCGTTTCAGGAGGTACGCTTTCCGGAACCCGGGGACGTACTCCCTCAGGAAGGCAAGCACCTGCTCCGCCTGGCGCGTACATTCCTTTTTGCCCCGCTTTATCTCGGCGGCGGAACAGGGGTCCTTTATGCCCACGTGGGTCTGATTGAATACCACGGCGTCGTATTTTGGGCTTTGGGTCTTTCTGTAAAGGAAGAACACCATATCTCCGGGAAAATCGTATCCCTTTTCCCTTTTGGCTTTTTCCACAAGAGAAAAGAACCCCGCGGGGCTGTAGTTAGCAAGCGAGACCGCGTTTATATCGTCATCTTTTTCCAGCTTCGGAAAAAGGAAATCTTCGGGATGGCCGGCTGCATAGCGGAGGGCCTCTTTTATTTCTACGCCTCCCACGTCGAACATAAGGGTCGCGGCCTGTATATCGCCGTTTTCGTCCCCCAGCATGGTTTCCGCTCCCAGGCTCCTCGCCAGGACGGCGTCTCCGGATGCGTCCACCACCCGCCGGGCCAGAACGAACCTTTTATCGAGAGTGACCGCAAAAGCCTCCCTCGAAGCCCTTTCGGCGGACACGAAACCGTTTTCCGGCAGAAACTCTATGTTCTCCTCGCCGGCAAGCATCTCCGAAAGCGCCTCTTTCATTGCCTCGGAATCAAAGCAATTCACCCGAAGAGCATGCTTTTCCTTCAGCCGTTCCCGTATCTCGTCGAACAGCCCGCCCACAAGGGGCTTCCCGTCGGAAGAGCAGTGGGTCATAAAGGGGTTCACCAGGCCGAAGACGGCGAGCCCTCCCGGGCCGGGGAGCCTGTCGCAGATGACAACGGAAGCGCCGGCCCTGGCCGCCGCGACTGCGGCGGACACTCCCGCAAGGCCCGCTCCCACCACACAGACGTCCCACGTTTTTTCAAGCTCGCTTTTGGCAATTTCAAGGGCCTTCGCCGCCGCCGACTTTTCCGCCGCTTTTTTGGACTTCCCCTCGCTTTCCGCGATCCTTCTCCCGTTTATTAATACGGAAACTGTAAAGGTTTTGTTGTGGGCAAGCCCCGTTTCTTTTTCGGTGACGTATTCCGGAACGGACCGGAACACGCTTTGGGTAAGGACCTGGAGCGCCGATTTCGGATCGTTGTTTGCGATGATGCCGCCGGCGTTTTTCAGGGTGGCGCCAAGTTGCTCCAGAACGAACCTTTTTGCGGCGCCTTCTCCGTTGCTCAGCAGGATGGCTGCTGTCAGCGCCTCGAAAACGTCGCAAAGTATAGAGGGATGGAGCGCAAGCCCTGTATCCTTTTCGCTTTCGCCCACCTCCAGGAATTCATAAAGCCTCAGCCTGAGGGCGGCTTCGGAAAGGCTCGGTTCGCTGACGACAGCCGCCTTCATCCGCGAAAGCTCCCCCTCGGGGCTTTCCGGATAGTTTTCATAAAGATACTCCGCAACTATCTGCCCTACGATGCTGTCCCCGAGAAACTCGAGCCTTTCGTTGGACGCCTGCGACGGATCGTCCTGGAGCACCGATCTATGAACGAAGCACTCCTCCAGAAGAGGGGAAGGAACAAGCTTCAGGCCCGTTCTTTCCGAAAGCGCTTCGGCCGAAACCTTTGCAAAAGCCATTTATTCAAGCTTTCCTACGGCCTCTTCTATCCTGTCCAGGCCTTTTTTGATGGAATCCATCCCCGTAGCATAGGAAAGGCGGATATTGTCCGGGGCCCCGAAGCCGCTGCCGGCAACACAGGCTACCAACGCATATTCCAGAAGATAGCTGCACAGGTCGTCGGAGGAGCCCACGGTCCATTTATCGTAGCGTTTGCCGTAAAGCGCGGACACGTTGGGAAGCACGTAAAAAGCGCCGTCGGGAACCAGGCAGCTGATGCCTTTCACGGCGTTCAGCCTTTTGCAGATATAATCGCGCCTTTCCTCAAAGGCCTTCCGCATATCCTCAAGGAAGCTCTGGTCCGCGTTGAGGGCAGCCTCGCCGGCAGCCTGGACAAAGGAGGTGGCGTTGGAGGTGGAATGCCCCTGTATCCTGCTCATGGCCTTGATGAGGTCCGCATCGGCGGCGGCGTAACCCAGACGCCAGCCCGTCATGGAATAGGCCTTGGAATGCCCGTTGACCGTTATGGTGAGCTTTTTTATCTTTTCGCCCAGGGAAGCGATGGAAACGTGCTTTGTATCTCCGTATATTATTTTTTCGTAGATCTCGTCGGAAAGCACAAGTATGTTTGCTTCCTCGCAGACCCGGGCTATGGCTTCAAGGGTCTCGCGGGGATAAACCGCTCCGGTAGGATTGGAGGGCGAATTCAGAACCAGCATTTTGGTTTTGGGCGTAAGGGCGTTTTTTATCTGCTCCGGCGTTACGCAGAAGCCGGTGGTCTCGTCGGCGGTGATATAAACAGGGATACCTCCCGCCATTTTCACGATCTCGGGATAGGACACCCAGTAAGGCGCAGGGATGATCACCTCGTCTCCGGGGTCCACCGTGGCCAAAATGGCGTTATAAAGGGAATGCTTTGCCCCCACGGAGACCAGCACGTTTTCCGGGCCGTAGTCCAGCCCGTTGTCGCGCTTCAGCTTGTTTACTATGGCTTTTTTGAGCCCGGCAGTCCCGGGCACCGGAGTATATTTGGTAAAACCGGCAGAAAGAGAGGCTATGCAAGCGGCCTTTATGAATTCGGGAGTATCGAAATCGGGCTCTCCCGCCCCGAAGGAAACCACGTCGATGCCGTCGGCCTTCATCTGCTTCGCCTTTGCGGAGATGGCAAGTGTGGGCGAAGGCGCTATACCCAACGCTCTTTTAGAAATAAATCCAGTCATTTTTAAACCTCGCAGCCTGTCTGCAGGGACGTATCCCTGCCCTTCAGGCGTAATTATCCATTATAATTATATCATATCTGGGGCGGTTTGCACAAACGGAGAAAAGAGGCCGTGAGGGAAACGGAAAGCGTATAAAAACGGAGAAAGGCACATTCCAGCCTGTCCCGTGAGTAATGACTGCAAGTCTCTTACGGGCATTACTCACGAGACCAACCGAAAACAGGCTACAGCTTTTTCAGGGATACTATCCTGTAATCCGCTGCGGGTTTGGAGCTGCCGGCTTTTTCATCGCATTTGACGGAAGTCTCCACGATGATCCGGTACCTCGGCCCCTTGCGCCCCTGCTTTCTGTGCTCCCTTATATCGTCTGTTGCGGTCTGCCAGCAGATGTAGTCTTTTTCCTTTTTGTCGGCGTGTTTCGGATAGACCGGCTGATTGATACGGGGAAAGATCTCCGCTTCAACAAGCATTACGTCCCAATACCGATAAACGCAATCATACCGGGTGTACGGATAATGCTTATCCGCCCGTTCGTAACGGAATGACTCCCATTCTGCGTTGACTTTAAGGATATCGATCCATTTTCCCGAGGTATCGATATTCTCATCGTTTACTTTGTCCCTGACTATGTAAACTCCCACGGATTCGCCGTGTTCGAGATAAGCGAGGTACTCAGGGTCGAATACCCGCTCTTTTTTGTTTTTCGGATCTTTTGGCATAACGTGCCTCCTTTTTTAAAAAATACTTTTTCAAGAGGCGCAGCCGCCGGATCCGGAAGCATAAAAACGGGCGCAGCCCGGAAAGGGCTGCGCCGTAACGGTTTATTTCTTGCAGCAGCAGGGCTTTTCCAGGAAAGCCTTGGCTTTTTCGATAACGTTGGCAGCGGTGAAACCGAATTCCTCGGCCAGCCTGCTGTAGGGAGCGGATGCTCCGAAGTGGTCTATGCCGATGATAAGGCCTTTTTTGCCCACGTATTTATACCAGCTGAAGGTGGTGCCCGCTTCCACGGCGATCTTCTTCATGCCGCAGGGCAGGATCTCCTTTTTGTATTCCTCGGGCTGCTTTTCAAATATCTCCATGCTGGGCATGGAAACCACTCTCACGCTGTGCCCCATCTCCTTCAGGGCCTTGGCGGCGTCTATGGAGATGCCCACCTCGGAACCGGAAGCGATGATAACGGCCTCGGCGTCATCCGGATCATATACCACGTAGGCGCCCTTCATAGCGCCTTTGGCCTTCATGGGATCGTCGTTCACGGGCTTCAGGTTCTGTCTGGTAAGGGCAAGGCAGGTAGGCCCTTCCCTGTTTTCCAGAGCGCTGACCCAGGCTGCGGCGGCTTCCGCCGCGTCGGCGGGGCGTATCACAGTAAGGTTGGGAACTATCCGCATAGCGGCCAGCTGTTCGATGGGCTCGTGGGTAGGGCCGTCTTCACCGACGAAAATGGAGTCGTGGGTCAGAACGGAGATACGCTGTATTTTCATAAGGGCGGCAACTCTCAGGGCCGGCTTCATATAGTCGGAAAACACCATGAAGGTGGCGTCGTAGGGTATCACGGAACCGTAGGTGGCCATACCGTTGCAGATAGCGCTCATGCCCAGCTCGCGGACGCCGAAATGCAGATTGATCCCCGAATAATCTTCGGCGGAAAAATCGCTTCCGTTCTTGATGTTGGACTTGTTGGAAGGAGCCAGGTCTGCGGAACCGCCCCAGACGGCGGGCACCAGCTTGCTGACTACCTGAAGAGCGTTGCCCGAAGAAGCGCGGGAAGCGATGGGGGTCTCGGTATCGGTGGCGTCGATTATCTGCTCGAACAGATCGCCGGGGACCTCTTTGTTCAGCATAGCGTTAAGCTTTGCCGCATCTTCCGCAAATTCCGAAGAGTATTTGTCAAAGAGAGCCTTCCATGCGGCATATTTCTCCGAGTTGGCAGCCTTTACGCCGTCGAAGTATTCCTTCACCTTGTCGGGCACCACAAAGCACTGCTCGGGATCGAAGCCGAAGCCTTCCTTGGCAGCCTTTGCTTCATCGGGGCCCAGAGGTTCGCCGTGGGCTTTTGCGGTCCCCTGCTTGTTGGGGGCGCCCTTGCCGATGATGGTCTTGGCGATTATCAGGCTGGGCTTTGCGCTTTTCTGAGCCTTTTCTATTGCGGAGGATATCTCTTCGTAATTGTGTCCGTCTATGTTGGTCACCTCAAAGCCGTAGGCCTCGAAGCGCTTCCGCACGTCCTCTTTAAAGGCTATATCCGTATTGCCCTCGATGGATATCTCGTTGTCGTCGTATATCATAATGAGGTTGTCCAGCTCAAGGGTCCCGGCAAGAGAACAAGCCTCATGGGAAATGCCTTCCATAAGGTCGCCGTCGCCGCACATCACGTAAACCTTGTGGTTTATGATGTCATAGCCGGGTTTGTTGAACAGGGCGGCAAGCCTTTTTTCCGCCATTGCCATACCCACGGCGTTGGCGATGCCCTGCCCCAGGGGGCCGGTGGTGGTCTCTACTCCCAGGTCGGGATCGTATTCCGGATGTCCGGCGCATTTGGAGCCCCACTGCCGGAAGCTTTTCAGATCTTCTATAGAATAATCAAAGCCGGCAAGATAAAGACAGCTGTAAAGCAGCATGGAGCCGTGGCCGCCGGAAAGCACGAACCTGTCGCGGTTTATCCAGCGGGGATTTTTACTGTCGTAATTCATCACCTTACCGTAAAGGGTAAAGGCAACGTCGGCCATTCCGAGAGGAAGCCCCGGATGACCTGATTTGGCTTTTTCTATACCGTCGATAGCAAGGCATCTGATAGTATCGGAAGCCAGCTTGTCAATGCATTTGCAGCAACCCATTTTATATCTCCGTTTTTATAAATTACCACTTATATTATGGCATATTTTCACAAACAATTCAACAGTTCATGCCGCGGCGGACTATGGCTTCGGCGGCGGGTATGTCCTCGGGCCTGCCCATATCGCACCATTCGCCTTCTATGCAGTATGCGGCTATTTTCCTGCCGTCGGCAATGATGTCCGTAATGGCGGAAGGCAGCTCGTATTCGCCCCGCACCGACGGGGTGATCTTTTTGCAGTATTCGAATATCTCGTTTTTGAAGCAAAAGATCCCCGCGCTGTTCCAGTGGCTGGGCACGGTCCCCTTGGGGGGCTTCTCTATCATTTCGGTGACCAGCCCGTCTTCGCCGAACATTATGGCGCTGCCCTGCCAGGGGTCTTCCACCCAGTTGAGGACTTCCACCGCCAAAAGATCTGGTTTTTCGCCAAACAGCGCTACCGCATCCTTATACACCTTGCGTTCGGTGACGCAGTCGCCGTAGCACAACAGGACGTCGTCCCCTGCCACGAGCTTTTCGCAAAGGAGCAGAGCGACCCCCGTACCGTAACGGTCGTCCTGGACCACGTAATCGATATTTATGCCCATTTTCGAACCGTCGCCAAAATACCCGCTGACCTGTTCCGCAAGATATTTTGTGACCAGGATAAAGTCCTTTATCCCAGCGTCCATGCAGCAGCGTATGACGTATTCCACCAGGGGGATACCCGCCACCTTTATCATGGGCTTGGGGCAGTTGTCGGTAAGGGCGCCCAGCCGGGTGCCTCTGCCGGCGGCAAGAATGACCGCTTTCATTGGTTATTGCCCTCCTCGGAGCCTTTTATTATTTCGGGAGACGCCTTTCCGTTCACGGCGTCCTCCGTTATTATCACCTTGCTGACCGAATCGTCCGAGGGCACCTCGAACATGATATCGTTCATCACCTTTTCCAGTATGGATCTCAGCGCTCTGGCGCCGGTCTTGCGGCGCACGGCTTCGTCTGCCACGGCCTTCAGCGCTTCGGGGGTGAACTCCAGCTCTACGCCGTCCATGGCCAAAAGCTCTTCATACTGCTTGACTATAGCGTTTTTGGGCTCCGTAAGGATCCTGACGAAGGCCTCCGGAGAAAGGGGGTCAAGAGCGCTTATTATGGGCAGGCGTCCTATGAGCTCCGGAAGCAGCCCGAAATGCACCAGGTCGTCCGGCACTACGTTGCCGATCACCCGGGAATAATCCGTTTCGCTTTTTCCCTTGTTGTCCGAATTGAACCCCATCACG
>JAGDAG010000028.1 GCA_017959625.1 Abditibacteriota bacterium
CGCGCCGCTTATACTGAACGCCCATCTGGACACGGTGGAAAGCACCGAAGGCCTTGTCACAAAAGAAAAAGACGGGGCCATATACTCCGCCGGCCCCACCGTTCTCGGAGCGGACGACAGAGCCGGGGTCGCAGCCCTTCTGGAGGGGGTGGAGTCCGCCCTGGAAAGCGGCGTTTCCCGGGGGGATATCTTTCTTGTTTTTACCGTTTGCGAAGAGCAGGGCGTACGGGGAGCAAGGTTCCTGGAGACCGGCAGGCTTCCCCGGGCTCCCTTTTATTCCTTCGATGCGGGAGAGCCGGCGGGGACCTGCATAAATTCCGCCGCCGGACGCCTTTCCCTTTCGGTGACCGTGAGGGGAAAGGAGGCTCCCGCCTGGGCTCCGGAAGAGGGAGTGGACGCCATCGCCGTAACGGCAAAGGCCGCGGACAGCCTGAAATGGGGCAGGACGGATGAGTGGAGCTCTATGAATACCGGGGTCATAAAAGGCGGCCGATCTGCGGAAACGGTCGCAGGCGAGGCGTATCTGGAGATCGGCATCCGCAGCGTGAAACGGGAGCTTCTGGAGGAATATACCCGAAAGACCCGGCGGGCTTTTTGCTCTGCGGCGGAGGAGGCGGGAGCCTGCGCGGATATCGAAATTGCCGAGGACTATCCGCCTCTGGATACTCCCGCCGATGCCCCCGTGTGCCGGATGGCGCTCCTTGCCGCGGAACGGGCGGGCCTTGCGGGGGCTCTGGCCCGGTCGGGAGCCGGCTTTGACGCCAACAGGCTGAGCGCTGCGGGCTTTGAGGCCGTTTCTATGGGGATCGGCTACAAAAACGCCCATTCCCCCGCCGAATATATAGAAGAAAAAGAACTCGCCGGCAGCGCTCTTCTGGTGAGGAGCCTTATCGAATGTTACGGAAAGGAGAGGTAAATGCTGAAGAGAGAAACGGCGGTCATAAACAAAATATTATCGGTTTCAAAAACCTCTGTGACGGCGGAGGTGGCTTTTGATGACGGAAGCGTTGCAAAGGCCTGCGCCTATACGGCCCTTTTTGACAGGCTGGAGCCCGGGGACAGGGTGCTTTTGAACACTACGGCCTGCAGAAAAAGCCTGGGGACCGGAGGGATGCATTTCGTGATAGCGAACCTTTCCTCTCCCTCGGGGACTTCGGGAGCCGACGAGGGGCATATAGTAAAATGCCGTTATACGCCGGTCCAGCACACGGTGATGAGCGTGGAAGAACAGGATTCCCCCTGGCACGGACAGCTGGAAAACGCCTGCTCCCTGGAAGGCGCCGCGGTGATATGCGGACAGCTCCACAGCCAGCTGGCTTTTCTTGCGGCCGCCCTGAAGGAGCTGGACCCCGGGTCTTCGCTGGCGTATATAATGCCCGATTATTCCTGTCTTCCCATAGGCTTTTCCAGGCTTGCGGAAAGCCTGAAGCGCTGCGGCCTGGTGGATAATACCGTCACCTGCGGACAGGCCTTCGGAGGCGACTATGAAGCGGTGAACGCTTTTTCCGCTATGGTGTTTGCCAGAGACGTCCTGAAGGCGGACTATATCGCAGTGATACCCGGCCCCGGCAACGCCGGCACCGGGACGAAGCTGGGCTTCGGCAGCCTGGATATGGCGGGAGTGATGAACGGGGCCATGGCCCTGGGCGCCGGGGTGGTGTGCATACCCCGTATATGCTTTGCGGACAAACGGGAAAGGCACGCGGGGCTCAGCCACCATACCTCCACCATGCTGCGGCTGTTTACGGCCCCGGGAGTTGTGGTGCCGGTGCCCGTGCCGGACGACCCCGCAAAAAGCGAGGCCCTGAAAAGGCAGATAAACGCTTCGGGGATAGGGGAAAAGCACAGGGTGCTGTATTCCCTTTGCAGAGCGGGGGAGGCTCTTTTGCGGCAAAACAGCATAAAGCCCTCCACTATGGGGCATACCTTTGAAGATACGCCGGAATTCTTTTATGCGTCTTCGGCAGCGGCCGGGGCCGCCGTTGACATAAAACGCGGAAAGTGAACCGGTGCGTCTTCTTTTGCGGACGTTTGCGGCCTGCCGCCCGGGCGGGAAATTTATTGCATTTTTGCGAAAAACTCTTTTTTTTTTTTTTTGACGTGCCGTATAATATAATTGAAGTATAAATGAATTTCCCCATAACAAAACGGGGAAGGGAGGACAAAAATGAAAAGACCTGTCGTTCTTATGATCGTTCTGGCTGCGGCGCTGCTTTTCGGGTTTGCGGTGCTTTTTGCAAACGAAAACGGTTCGGTGTCCGATGCGTTAAACGATAAGGCGTTCACAAGGCAGCCGGGGACCGCGCCCCTTTTGCCAAGCTTTAAGATTACGTCTTACAAAGAGCTGTATCAGCATCCCCAGATACCTGCCGAAGTGCCGGAAAAATATCACAAATATCTCGGCGACAACAACCTTTATACCAACGAGATACATATGACGCCCTACGAGACGGAGATAATCAAGAGCCTCCGTTTCGGAAAGGGGGAGCACATCCTTTATACCAGCTGCGGCAAAGGAAACCGTTATACGGACAAGATCAAAAAAGCGTGGGAAGACTCGGGAAAGGATATAAAACCCTGCAAAGTGCAGGATATGCCCGGCAATACCAAGCTTTATACCTACGACCTGACGGAACTGAGGAGCAAAGATTCTATATTTGCCGGGACCGACAGCAGGCTCCTGTTTACGTCTCTCAGAAACGATGACGGAGCCGTTATATGGGAATACGCCGTTGAAGACGCAAACCTGAAGACGCTGCATAACAGGGCTTTTTACTGCGAGGAGATCCTTGACGTAAAGGATCTCGGCGGCGGAGAATATATGCTGTTTTTCAGATACGATAACTTCAACAACGTGAAGTACGTATATACGTCCGAGGAACCGAGGGTCATTGTGACCTACACAGTCCCTTCCGCCGTTACCGCAATAAACGCAGGGATATACAGTTTTCCCGAGGAAGGAAAGATCCTGTCGGACAACAGCGTGGAAGCGCGCTATGATGACGGGAAGGCCAGACGCTTCAAGGTGCGCCATACCACGGAAGAAGTGATCGCCAACCTGATAAAAAGCGGCGGGCAAAACGCCGGCGGCTATTGAGCGCCGTGAAGCAGATGCGGCGGCAAAGATAAAAACTTCCCGCCCGGCAGAAGCAGGATGGGAGGCATGACAAGGGGCTTTTTTCCTTTTCGGAAAAAAGCCCCTTTGCGTTAAAGCTCTATGGCGCTGCAGGAAAGCTGCGGCTCCTTTTTGCAGCCGGAGATGATTATTTCCCGGCTCTCCTGCGGCGCCAGGGAAAAATAATTGTCCGAAAGGACGCCGGTGTCCGTCTTTATCTCCACGCATTCCGCAAAGCCGTCTGCCGCTATTGCCAGCCTGTATTCCTCCGGGGAAATGCGGAAACGGGAAACGAACAGCTTCGGCGAGGCGCTTTTTTCGCCCAGCCATACCCGGGCGAGTTCTTTTCCGTCTTTGTCTCTGAGCACTGCCCCTTGATGCCCGGATAGAGGGAAGCCTTTCGTTTCTCCCGGGTCGAGATAAAAGGCGGTCTTTGTTCCGTCCTCCGTTTCCAGAGCGCCGGCAAAATCCCGGAACGAACGGTTGTAACACCAAAGAGAGCCGCCGTCGGCGAAAAGCCCCGCCGGAGCGAGAGCCCTTTTTACAAAAAAGCGGTTTACGCCGCCTGCGGCTTCTGCGTAGTAAACGCCGGGAGTCTCCTTTTCCGCAAGGGCCCGGGCGAGGGCGCCGCAGGCCTCCTTTGCGGACCTTACGCAGTCTTTCGGAGACGGTCCGCCGGGAAAGCGTATCACTTGGGGAGAAATTTCGTTTTCAAAAACCAAAAGGCCTCTTGCGGCGCATTTGTCCCGGACGGCGGCTGAATCGGTTTTTTCCGCGAGGATGCCGCAGAAGCCCAGGGCCTTTATTTCGTCGAGTTCGGCGTCGGATATTTCCGAAAGGGGCTTCTCCGTGATGCAGACCGCCCCGGAAAGGGCTTTGCCGTTGATCGCGATCCGGTTTTCATAGATCTCAAGTTCATACAGGGCGGCGTAGGCGTTTGCCACGTCCTGCACTTCTCCTTCCGCTTCTATGCCTGCCATTATCTCATATACCGGGGCTTCTCCCGCTCCGTTGGGCAGCCAATAAAGGGCTTCCTTTACGGAGAACACGGCTTCCACCGCGTTCGGGCCGGGTTCGACGTCCTCTGTCAGGGCGATCTTCCGGGTATCGTCACCCTGCTTCAGCACAAAGGTGAACGCCGCCGTCACGGGCTCCGGGTACAGGCTGGTGCAGTTTAACGTGAGCCATATGTCCGCATCGGGGCTGAGAAGCTCGTTTTCGAGCACTATGGAGTCTGCGAGTATCTGCTTTCTGAGTGTGTCCTGCATATATGTTTTCCTTGTGGTTTTCCCTTTTATTATAGCAGTTTGCCCCGCCGAATGCAACCTGCCCCTCGCTTGACAAGGCGAAGCAAAAGAATTAAAATATATATGGCATATTATTCAGGAGACATCGTTGTTTTATGAAAGAAAAATATCTGGAAGAATGCAAATTTTCCTCATACGAGGACATGCGCAAACGCTTTCGGTTCAAGATCCCCGAAAACTTTAACTTTGGTTTTGACGTAGTTGACGGCTGGGCCGATTCCGAGCCCGGAAAGCGCGCTCTGGTATGGGCGAACCCTCAGGGCGAGGAAAAGACCTTTACCTTTACCGACATAAAGAGGCTTTCCAACCAAACGGTCAACTATCTGAAGAGCGTGGGAGTCAGGAAAGGCGATGTCGTTATGCTGGTTTTAAAGCGGCGCTGGGAATACTGGGTGATTTCGGTGGCCTGCCACAAGCTGGGGGCCATTGCGCTGCCTGTGAACCACCTGATGAAAAAGAAGGATTTCAGCTACCGCATCAGCAAGGCTCACGTGAAATGCGTGATCTGCGTGAACGAAGAGATGGCTATAAAGGAGCTGGAGGAATCCATCGCCCACGACTGTCCCCAGGTGACGAACAAGATCGTGGTGCAGTCTCCCCGGGAGGGCTGGGCGTTTTTTGACGACTGCATCAGGGACCAGAGCCCCGTTTTCCAGCGCCCCACCGGCGCCGAGGCCACCCAAAACGGCGATACCATGCTGATGTATTTCACCTCGGGGACCACGGGCATGCCCAAGCTTCTGCCCCACAGCTATCTGTATCCCCTGGGGCATATCATCACAGCCTGCTACTGGCAGTGCGTCCAGAACAACGGCCTGCACCTCACAGTGGCGGATACCGGCTGGGCCAAGACCGGCTGGGGAAAGATATACGGGCAGTGGATAGGCGGCACCGCCAATATGGTGTATGATTTCGACAGGTTCCACGCAGACGAGATACTGTCGCTCATCTCCAAATACAAACTCACCACCTTCTGCGCGCCGCCCACGGTTTACAGGTATATCATCAAGGAAGACCTGTCCAAATACGACTTTTCGTCCCTGACCCACTGCTGTACCGCGGGGGAAGCCCTGCATGCGGAAGTGTTCAACGCTTTTGAAAAGGCTACGGGACAAAAAATATACGAAGGCTTCGGCCAGTCCGAGGGCGTGGTCCTGCTGGCCACCTTCCCCGGAGTGACCCCCAGGCCCGGCAGCATGGGCAAGCCTTCCCCCGCCTATGACATCCGCCTGGTGGACGAGAACCTAAAGGAAGTGGAAGTGGGGCAGGAAGGCCATCTGGTCATAAAGGTGGACGACGGGTATCCCGTGGGGCTGTTCAAGGGCTATCTCTACGACCTGGACGACCAGGAGGAGAGGTTCCGGGGCGGCTACTACTTTACCGGCGATATGGCCTGGAAGGACGAAATGGGCTATTTCTGGTTCGTGGGCCGCAGCGACGACGTTATCAAGTCCTCTGGTTACAGGATCGGCCCCTTCGAGATAGAAAGCGTGCTCATGGAGCACCCCTCGGTGCTGGAATGCGCCGTGACCGGCGCCCCCGATCCCATCAGGGGACAGGTGGTAAAGGCCACCATCAAGCTGGCAAAGGGCTACGAGCCCTCCGATGAGCTCAGCGAAGAGCTGAAGGAGTTCGTGAAGAAGAACACGGCTCCCTACAAGTATCCCCGCATATTCGATTATGTGGACGAACTGCCCAAAACCTTTTCCGGCAAGATACGCCGAAAGGTGATACGGGAAAGAGATAATATGGATTCCAATCCAAATTAAATAAAAAAACGGAGAAATGCTATGAATCAGTGTTTTGGTATGTTCGGCGACCCGCAGAAGCTTGCCGACATAAGCGCCAAGGTAGGCGTTACCGCTCTCAAGATCCTCCTCGTGCTTGTGATCTATCTTATAGTGAAGAAGATAGTGGAAAAGATCATTACCGCGTGGGGGAAGAAAATGCTCACCATCACCAACAAGGTGGGTGAAAAGGTCGGGTCTCCCGAAGCGGCCGCCGCAAGAGTGGTCACCATGGAGACGGTGCTCAGATCCACAGTCAACTTTGTGCTGGGCTTTGTGATGATCATGATCCTTCTCGGCATGGTGGGCATCGATCTCGCCCCGCTGCTGGCCACAGCCGGCGTTGCCGGCCTGGCAGTAGGCTTCGGCGCCCAGAAGTTGGTGAAGGACGTTGTTTCCGGCTTTATCATCATTGCCGAAAACCAGTATGCCGTGGGTGAAAGAGTCACCATCGGCGGAGCCACCGGCGAAGTTCTGGAGCTGGGTATCCGCTGCACCCGCATCAAGGATGACGAAAACAACATCCACATCCTCTCCAACGGAGACGTGAGCGTGGTGGTGAACCATTCCCGCGGAGAAGCGTGACCGGTTTTAAGGGCTGCAAAGGCTTTTGCCTTTGCGGCTCTTTTGTTTTGACATGAGATTTTTATTTGTCGTACTTTTAAGCATTATGTCAGCAGTTTCTTTTTCCGCGCAGAGAGAGCCCGACGGCAGCCTGTCTTATGCCGGCGGCGGCTACAGGGCCGTGTTTTCACAAAAAGACGCCTGCCTTTCCCATTTATGGATCGGCGGCGCCGACGTCATGGACGGACACAGGTTTTATTCGTGGTGCTCCCAGATACATCAGCCTGCCTTTTTCTCCCGGGAATGGGATCTGAGGGAGACCGTTTACGGCGGAGAGATGAAAAGAGAAGAAGGCCGCGTCGTCTGCACGGTGCCGGACATGGGCGTCGTCACGTATGAGCTTGCTCCGGAAAGCATAAAGATCAGGGTGCGCAATACCTTTGCCGGCGCAAATCACTTTCTTATGGCCTTCAGGGGAGACCTGGTCTCTATTGGACGCCCCCGCATACCGGGGAAGATCGTGTCTCCCGGCACCGTATGGCAGCCGGGGACTTCCCTTACTCCGGGAACTTACAGATGGGTGGCGGGGGGAGCCGGTTTTGAGAGCAGAGGCGCCGCCGTCTGGGAACAGGCGCCCTACACCTTTTCCTCGATCTCCGCGCATCTCGTTCTGGAAGAAGGAGAAGAAAAAGAGTTTGAGCTGATCCCCTTCATACCCTCCGAAGAAGAGGCTGCGGAAGAATTCAAAAACAGCCCCGCGCCGGAAAATGCGCCCATAGAGATCCTGTCGCCCCGGGACATGCAGGTCTTTCAGCGCAGCGGCAGATATACCGGAGCCGTACTTGTTTCCGGCAGCATAAACGTTGTTTTTGACAAAGCGTATTACAGAATAACCGGAAAGGGGATCAACGGCAAAAAGTATCCCGAAAAATGGCAGCCTCTTTCTGCCGGCGGCGGCGTTTTCAACGTGTCGGTGCCCGGCTATGCGGGGGGCTGGTATAAACTGGAGATAAAAGCGGAAAAAAGGGGCGCGGTGGCGGCAGAGGCCTCGGTGGAGCATTTCGGCATAGGCGAGGTGTTCGTGGGAGCCGGCCAGTCCAATTCCACCAACTGGGGGCAGGAACTCATAGAGCAGGACTCGGGGATGGTCTCCATGACCGACGGAACGCGCTGGCAGAAGCTGGAGGGCGCCGTCATCGGCTGCCACGACCGCAGCGGCGGAGGCAGCTATTATGCGGCGCTGGGGGATATCCTCTATAAGGAATTCGGCGTTCCCGTAGGCATAGCCTCCACCGGCCACGGCGGCTCCGTGATCGAGCATTGGGGCCGGGGCGGAGAGCTGTATTCCCATATGCTCGAACGCATGAGGCAGCTGGGGCCCGGCGGCTTCCGGGCAGTGCTGTGGCACCAGGGGGAATCCAACGCCTCCTCAGACCCGGAAAAGGCCTTTGACGCTATGGCGGAGCTGATAGAGTGGTCGAGAAAGGACGCCGGCTGGCATATCCCCTGGTTCGTTGCAAAGGTGAGCTACAATAACGCCGAAGCGGCAAAGATAGAACCCATACGCAGCGTGCATCAGCGGCTCTGGGACGAAGGCATAGCCCTTGAGGGGCCGGATACCGACGAACTCACCGGGGACATGCGGGATTACGGCGGGGAAGGGATACACTTTTCTCCCAAGGGCCTCAGGGCCCACGCCGCCATGTGGGCGGACAAGCTGGCGCCTTTCATCAAAAAAAGCTTCCGCTGATCTGTTTTGTTTTTTTTGCGCATTCTGCTATAATAAATATAACGATATTAAAGCTAAGGAAAGCATAATGAAAAAATATATGGATACCTCTCTTTCCTTCAGGGAAAGGGCAAAGGCTCTTGTGAGCGAAATGACTATGGAAGAGAAGATATCTCAGACTCTTCACGAAAGCCCCGGCATAGAAAGGCTGGGGATACCTCCCCACAACTGGTGGAGCGAGGCTCTCCACGGCGTGGCGCGCAACGGCATAGCCACGGTGTTCCCTCAGTCCGTGGGTCTGGCGTCCGCCTGGGACACGTATCTTGTGGAAGAGGTGGCGGACATCATATCCACCGAGGCCAGGGCAAAGCATCACGAGGCGGCCTCCAAGGGCGATTACGGCATATACAAAGGCCTCACCTACTGGAGCCCCAACATCAATATTTTCCGCGATCCCCGCTGGGGAAGAGGGCAGGAGACCTACGGCGAAGACCCGTATCTCACCGCCCTGACAGGAGCCGCTTTTATAAGGGGGCTCCAGGGCAGCGACGAAAAATACCTGAAGGTCGGCGCCTGCGCAAAGCATTTTGCCGCCCATTCCGGCCCCGAAGCCACAAGGCACCATATGGATACGAATCCTCCCAAAAAGGATTTTTACGAAACCTATCTTCCCGCCTTCGAGGCGGC